>NZ_CAKVZK010000012.1:0-62932 GCF_934835585.1 Clostridium sp. AF02-29
CCGCTTCTTTTTCTTCCTTATTCTGTTTTTCTTCCTCCAACTCCCGGAGGACTTCTTCGCCGTACTTATCAATCATCCGTACCAGAAAATCAATGCACCGCTCAAATTCAATATTCTGTTGCATAAGCTCCTCCCGTTATTGTTTGATCTGAGCTTATTTTACAGAACCTGCCTGAAAACCACATTGAATAGAAATTGATTGTAAATTGACACAATCACTTTAAAAATATCCGCATTTTCTTAAATCAAATATATGTTCGTGTTATGATAGATATACTCAATCTTAACTAGCTATGACGGAAAAACCAGCCTTCCAAAACTTAGAAAAGATCACTTGCTATAGAATTGTAATTTGCTTCTTCTTTGACCCCTTATAAACACAAAAGCTGAACAAACAGGATTTTTCGTCCTACTTGGCAGATTATAGTTCTCTCCTACTTCGATTCCACATTTCCTTTTGATTTGAGAAATATATAAATTTGAAACCTTCAAGCCAAATTCTTTCAGCATATAATCTTTGATTTCCTGATAGGTCGCTTTCGGCTCTGCACTGGTTGCATCCAGCTCATCCAAGTCTAAATCGATCTCTATCGTGTCATCTGGTTTTTGCGCGAGCAACGAGGCAAGCCGAGATGCTTGCATCTCGATTTGCCGACTGCCGCGTTCATCGAGACAAGTACTCTTGTCTCAATGTTGGGACAAAAGAGCTACCGTCTCCACATGCCCGCTCATCCCGAACATATCACAGCATCTCACGCGCTCCACCGCGTATCCTCTTTCATCCAGATACTTCACATCGCGCGCCAATGTGGCGGAATCGCAACTGACATAGACTACCCGCTTTGGCTGCATCCGGACGATCGTGTCGAGGCAGACGCTGTCACAGCCTTTGCGCGGCGGATCGACGACGATGACATCAGCATAGACCTGATTTTTCTCATACTCCCTTGGAAGTACCTCTTCAGCTTTTCCGACGAAAAACTCGACATTTTCCATGCCATTTAATGCCGCGTTCCGGCGGGCATCCTCGATCGCCGGAGGGACGATCTCTACACCGTACACTTTCTTCGCTTTCTGCGCCAGAAACAGGGAAATGGTTCCGATTCCGCAGTACAGATCCCATACAGTCTCCCCACCGGTCAGCCCCGCGTATTCCAGCGCCGTTCCATAGAGTTTTTCCGTCTGCACCGGATTGACCTGATAGAAAGAAAGCGGCGAAATCTGGTACGATACATTTCCGATTTTATCTGTGATATAGCCAGGTCCGTATAAATTTACAAGCTCCGCACCAAGAATCACGTTTGTTTTTTCCTGATTGATGTTGTAGGAAATACTGGTCATGCCAGGGACTTCTTTTAAGCGTTCCACAAAAATATCCGCGTGCGGCAGCTTCTTTCCATTGATGACGAGACAGACCATCAGCTCGCCGTTTGAAAATCCCTTCCGAATCAATGCATGGCGAATCAGACCCTTGTGCGTCTCCTCGTCATATGGCGCAATCTGGTATTCTTCCATGATTTTCTTGATAATATCCAGAATTACCGCATTTTCTTCGACACCCAGCAGGCAATCCTCCGCTTCCACAATATGGTGGGTGCGTCCCGCGTAAAATCCAGCAATGATTCTTCCATCCTTATCGCGCCCAAACGGAAACTGTGCCTTGTTGCGGTAGCGCCACGGGTACTCCATCCCCAGGATCGGCTCCATGGTGATAGTTTTATCCACACCTTCCCCGGCACTTTTCCCCGACACGTTCTCTGCTTTCACCCCCGCATCGGTTGTCTCCATCCTTTCGGATGTATTTCTTTCAGATACATTCTCAGGCACACTCACTTCATCTGCCTGCTCCGGCAGCCGCAGATTCTCCATCCCGCCGATCCGGCGCAGGTTATTGTAGACCTTGCGCTCCTTAAAATGAAGCTGCGCCTCATAACTCATCATCTGAAGCTGGCAGCCGCCGCACTGTCTTGCGACCGGGCATTCCGGCATCACGCGGTCTTTGGATGCTTCCAGCACCTCCATCAGACGGGCAAAGCCGTAATTTTTCTTCATTTTCATCGCCCGCGCCCGGATCCGATCCCCGATCACGGCATCTTTTACAAACCAGATATAGCCGTCCTGCTTTCCGATCCCGGCTCCATCTTCGCTCATATCTTCGATTGTCAGTTCAAATTCATCATTTTTCCTGATTTCCACGTTTTTTTTTACTCCTCATTTTCTTTATTTCGCATCCAGATAATGCGCCCGCTCTCCGCCAATATATTTCAGCCTCGTTCTCGCACACGTCACATGGGCGCCGCCGATCGCACGGATCGAGGTACGCACCGGAACTGCAACCGGGCGCAGGTGCATACCGATGAAAGTGTCTCCAATATCGATGCCCGCGTGTGCCTGAATCCGCTCTACGGCTGTCGGATGTTCAAATCCCGCATAGGCTGCCGTTGCAAAGGAACCGCCTGCTTTTAGCTGCGGCACGACGTTTACCATCTCCAGACCATATTTTTCCGCCGCTTCTTCTTCCACAATCAGCGCCCGGTTCAGATGTTCACAGCACTGTGCCGCCAGATAAAGCCCCTGCGACTTGGTAACTGCATACAGCTCCTCAAACACCGCTTTTCCGATCTCGGCACTGGAATAGGAACCGATCTTATGCGATGCAATCTCGCTGGACGAGCATCCGACCACCAAAATCTGTCCCGGCTTCATATTTGCCGCACTGAGAAGTTCCTCTGCGGCAATCCGTACCTCCTGGCGTAGCTCCTCTAACTGTCCTGCCGTCTCTATTTCTTTTGAAATTCCTGTTGCACTCATCCTGCTGCCTCCTGATTTAATGCCAGAAAAAGCCGCGGACCAAACAGGCTGAGCCCGCCGCAGCTTTTCCAAAATTTTTATTTGTATTCCCTTACTTCCGGTAAAACTCCTGAATCCGATCCAGCCTCGCCGTCATGCCGCCCAGCAGCATATCCGCCGCCGCAAATGCCGCCATCGTCTCAACCACGACAACCGCTCTCGGCACAATGATCGGATCATGGCGTCCCTTGATGCTGATGCCGATCTCCTCGCCGCTCTTATTGACAGTTCTCTGCTCTGCGGCAATCGACGGGGTCGGTTTAAATGCCGCACGGAACACAACTTCGCTTCCATCCGTCATACCGCCTAAAATGCCGCCTGCATGGTTCGTCGCCTTGCCGACGCTTCCATCCGGCTCCATGACAAATGCGTCGTTGTTCTCGCTTCCTGCCATCTGCGCCGCATGGAAACCCTCTCCGATCTCGAAGCCTTTAACGGCACCGATCGAGCAGATTACCTTTGCCAGGTTCGCATTAAATTTATCAAAAACCGGTTCACCAAGCCCTGCCGGAAGACCGGCAATCACGCATTCCACGATACCGCCAGCAGAATCTTTCTCCGCCATCTTCCTTTCCAGATACTGCTCTGCCTCTGCGGCTGCGGCAGCATCCGGCATATACAGCTTATTCTTTTCACATTCTGCCAGATCAAACCGATCCGGCGCCACTTCCACCGGTCCGATCGCTTTCGTGTATGCTTTTACCCGAATGTTCAAGGATTCCAGCAGCTTTGCCGCGATAGCGCCTGCTGCCACGCGTCCGATCGTCTCGCGTCCCGAAGAACGTCCGCCGCCCCGGTAATCCCGGAAACCGTATTTTTCATCGAAGGTATAATCTGCATGTCCGGGACGGTAATAACTGGCGATCTCACTGTAATCCTTCGAATGCTGATCCTGGTTCCGCACCAGCATCGAGATCGGCGTGCCCGTCGTCCGCCCTTCAAAAACGCCTGACAGGATCTCCACCGTATCGCTCTCGCTGCGCTTCGTCGTAAAACGGCTCTGCCCCGGTTTGCGGCGGTCCAGATAACGCTGAACGTCTTCCTCACAAAGCGCAAGCCCCGCCGGACAGCCATCTACGACCACGCCCACGCCTGCACCGTGGGATTCGCCCCACGTTGTCATTGTCAGTATTTTTCCGTATGTTGATCCTGCCATTCTCGCTATTAACTCCTTCTGCCATTTAGTCTGCTTTCTTTCCTCTCGTAGGTACCTTTGTAATCACACAGCAGTTCGGCTCATTCACCGAAATACTGCGTCCGCTCATCACCAGCAGTTTCTCCTTATATTCCACCTGGAAGAAAGAAATGCTGTTACTGCCGTGGTTGATCGACGCCAGATGGTTTCCATCCGGGAAAATCGCAATATCCTTCGGGTAATCTCCACTGATCGGCAGACAGCAGAGCAGCTTCAAAAGCCCCGTCTGTGCATCGCGCTCGTAGACACTGACTGAATTATCGCCCGCATTGCTGCAGAACAGATGTGTCTCGTCCTCGGACATCCGGATCGTGCACGCTGCAGTCAGCTGGCTGGTGCGCTCCGGTGCGGTCGATGGAATCGTCTGGATCTTCTCGATCTTCGGTACACGATCGCCCGTTTCATACGTGTATACATCAATCACATTTTTGATTTCATACATCAAATACAAGAATTTTCCATCCTTGCTGAACATGAAATGTCTCGGACCAGATTCCAAATCACAGCGGATCGCGTCCACCAATGAAAGGGTTCCCTTCTCGCCATCAAACCTGTAAATCTTGACCTGGTCAATTCCCAGATCGGCTACCAGCAGGAATCTGCCATCCGGCGTGCGCTCCGCACAGCTCACATGCGGGCGGAACGTGCGCTCTGCCACGCTTCCAAGTCCCTTGTGGTAAACGCCGTCGGTCACTTCCCCGATAGAACCGTCCGGTTTCAGGCGGACCACCGTCTCCTTGCCGTCATGATAGCCGGATACAAAGATAAACTTGTCCTCCGCATCGGTCGCGATATGGCAGCCGCGCATCGCCTTGATATTTGCGCTGTTCACACGGCTGAGTGCGCCATTTTCCAGAATCCGGAACGCCACAACGCCCTCGTCCGCGATGGAATAGAGCATCCGCCCGTCATGTGAAACAGTTAAATAGGAAGAGTTGTCCACTTCCACCTCGCACCGGTAGATAAATTTTCCCTTTTTTTCATCCACATCATACACGGTAATTCCCTTTGCCTGACCGTTGTATGAGTAAGAACCCACATATGCCATATATTTATCCTGCATGAAATGTTCCTCCTTTGATCCCCCAGAACCGTTATAACGGTTTCTATCAAATTATCTGCCCCTATTTTATCATCATACCGCCATTTTTGCACCCTTTTTTCACACAATTTGAGAACCCCCGGATTTTCCCGTTTTTTTCCTTGACACCTTCCCCACATTCTGTATAATAGATACTCGGAAGCAAGTTTATTATTTCTAAACAAAAAGATTAATTTTACATTCATTTTAGAATTTCTAAACTTTCATCTTACTTTTGCATGTTTCTAAAAAACGCCGGACGGATGGTTTTCCCACCCGGTTTTTATAAAAAAGAATGTGCCCTAGCGCATCCTCGCGGAGCGTTTTTTGTTTCATAGGACGCAATTTCCTATGAAACCAGGAAAGGAGGTTCCCTCTGTTGAGTATAGGAGGAAAATTAAAGGAACTGCGAATTTTAAAGGGTCTGACGCAGGAAGAGCTGGCTGACCGCGCAGAGCTTTCGAAGGGATTTATCTCCCAGGTAGAGCGCGATCTGACCTCCCCGTCCATCGCTACTTTGATGGATATTCTCCAGTGTCTCGGCACAACCATAGGGGAGTTTTTCAACGAGGCTCCGGAAGAACAGATTGTATTTGAAAAAAACGACTATTTTATCAAGGAAGATCCGGAACTGAAAAATGAGATTCAGTGGATCATCCCGAACGCCCAGAAGAACACGATGGAACCGATCCGCCTGACACTCAGTGCCGGCGGCTCCACCTATCCGGACAGCCCGCATGAGGGTGAGGAATTTGGCTATGTTCTTTCCGGCAGCATCCTGATTCATCTGGGGAACCGGACGTACAAAGCCAAAAAGGGCGAATCTTTTTACTATACGAGCGACAAGACGCATTACCTTGAAAGCCGCTCCGGCGCGACGATCCTCTGGGTCAGCTCGCCGCCAAGTTTCTAATACTACACATTATTTTACTATTTACGGAGGAAACCCATGAGCCAGCCATTAATCGATTTACAGCATATCTCGAAACGCTTTGACGACACCCTGGTCCTGGATGACTTGAGCCTTTCAGTAAAGGAAAATTCCTTTGTAACGCTCTTAGGTCCCAGCGGCTGCGGCAAGACGACCACGCTCCGCATCATCGGCGGATTTGAATCCCCAAATACAGGAAAAGTAATTTTCGGCGGCGAAGACATCACCAAACTTCCGCCAAACAAGCGCCAGCTAAACACCGTATTCCAGAAATACGCACTGTTTCCGCATATGAGCATCGCAGATAATATCGCATTTGGACTAAAAATTAAGAATAAATCAAAAGCATATATTGATGACAAAATTAAGTACGCTTTAAAGCTTGTAAACCTAAACGGCTTTGAGCACCGCAGCATTGACTCTTTGAGCGGCGGTCAGCAGCAGCGTATCGCCATTGCACGTGCGATTGTCAACGAGCCAAAGGTCCTGCTTCTCGATGAGCCGCTCGGTGCCCTAGATTTAAAACTGCGCCAGGACATGCAGTACGAGCTGATCCGTCTGAAAAATGAGTTAGGCATCACTTTTATCTATGTTACCCACGATCAGGAAGAGGCGTTGACGATGTCCGATACCATCGTTGTCATGAACCAGGGTTATATCCAGCAGATGGGTTCCCCGGAACAGATCTACAACGAGCCGGAAAACGCATTCGTTGCCGACTTCATCGGCGAGAGCAACATCGTGGACGGTCTGATGATCCACGACGAGCTGGTTGAAATCTTCGGTGCGAAATTTGCCTGCGTCGATAAAGGATTCGGAACAAACCAACCGGTAGACGTTGTCATCCGCCCGGAGGACATCGACCTCGTAAAACCGGAGGAAGGCACGCTGCAGGGCATTGTCACCCACCTGATTTTCAAGGGCGTCCACTATGAGATGGAAGTCACCACACCGGACGGCTATGAATGGCTGGTTCACAGCACGGATATGTTCCCGGTCGGCGAGAAGGTCGGCATCCATGTAGACCCGTTTGACATCCAGATCATGAACAAGCCGGCGTCAGAGGACGAGGAAGCTGTGGGCGTCAATGAATAGAAAGGAGTCGGACTTAGCATGAAATCAAACGTGAAACGGCTCTTCGCCGGTCCTTATATTCTCTGGATGATCGGTTTTACCATCATCCCGCTCCTGCTGATCGTATACTACGGTCTGACAACCAAAAGCGGGGCATTTACACTGGCAAATGTCTGTTCCATCACGACACCGGAGCATATGAAGGCGCTGCTCTTATCCCTGGGTCTGTCTCTGGCTGCGACCGCCATCTGCCTGCTTTTGTCCTATCCGCTGGCTTTGGTGCTGCGCCGCCGCGGCATTGGGGCAGGCAGCTTCATGGTATTCGTCTTCATCCTTCCGATGTGGATGAATTTCCTGCTCCGCACCCTCGCGTGGCAGACGCTCCTGGAGAAAAATGGCGTTATCAACGGCATTCTTTCCTTTCTCCATCTGCCAAATATTGCCATCATCAATACCCCGTGGGCGATCATTCTGGGTATGGTATACAACTTCCTGCCTTTCATGATCCTCCCGATTTATAATGTGCTGGCAAAGATCGACGACAATACCATCAACGCCGCCAAAGACCTGGGTGCAAACAATTTCCAGACACTCATTCACATCTGGATTCCGCTCAGCATCCCGGGCATCATCAGCGGCATTACCATGGTATTTGTCCCGGCGCTGACAACCTTCGTTATTTCCAGTCTCTTAGGCGGCAGCAAGATCCTGCTCATCGGAAATGTCATCGAGCAGGAGTTCACCAAGGGAAGCAACTGGCACTTAGGTTCCGGTCTCTCGCTGGTTCTGATGATTTTCATTTTACTGAGTATGGCGCTCATCGCCAAATACGATAAAGAAGGGGAGGGCAATGCGTTCTGATGAAACATAACCGCTTAAAACAGTTTTTCCAGGACTTTTACCTGGCGCTCATCCTGCTCTTTTTATACATCCCGATCGTGACCATGATCGTTTTGTCCTTTAACAACACAAAATCGAGAACCGTCTGGGGCGGTTTTACCACCCACTGGTATACGCAGATGTTCCAGGATTCCGCCATCATGAATGCCTTAAACAATACGCTGCTCATCGCGTTTGCGTCGGCTCTGATCGCGACCGTCATCGGCACGATCGCCGCCATCGGCATCAACAGCATGAAACGGATTCCGCGCACCATCGTCATGGGAATCAACAACATCCCGATGCTGAACTCCGATATCGTAACCGGTATCTCCCTGATGCTGGCATTTATCGCGTTCGGCATCTCTCTCGGATTTAAAACCGTGCTGATCGCGCATATCACATTTAACATTCCATATGTGATATTAAGTGTCATGCCGAAACTCAAGCAGACGAACCGGTACACCTACGAAGCAGCTCTGGATCTCGGCGCCAGCCCGCTGTATGCTTTCTTCAAGGTCGTATTTCCGGACATCGTCCCGGGTATCCTCTCCGGCTTTTTGATGGCATTTACGATGTCCCTCGATGATTTTATCATTACGCACTTTACAAGAGGTGCCGGTATGGATACCTTATCCACCCTGATCTACAGCCAGGTGCGCCGAGGCATCCAGCCGACGATGTACGCCCTGTCCACGCTGATTTTCGTGGCAGTCCTGGTGCTCCTGGTGATCACCAACTTTGCCCCGGAGAAAAAATCCACCGGCAATGCGACTGTGATTGACACAGAGACCATCAAGCGCCGCAAACGCAACAACCAGATCAAGAACGGCGTTCTGGGACTTGCCTGCACGCTGATTCTGCTTGTCGTTGGTGTCAGCACCTACAGCCGCTACACCACGACTCATTCAAACGAACTGTACGTCTACAATGCAGGCGAATATATTGATCCGGACCTGATTGAGGAATTTGAACAGGAAACCGGAATCAAGGTTACCTACGACGTATTTGAGACACTGGAAGAAATGTATCCGGTCATAGAAGCCGGCGGCGTCAACTACGATGCAGTCTGCCCATCCGACTACATGATTCAGAAAATGAAGGAAAATGACCTGCTTGCCGAACTCAACTTTGACAACATTCCAAATGTCAAAAACATTGACCCGCAGTACATGGAAATGTCCAAGCAGTTCGACCCGGAAAACAAATATTCCGTGCCGTACACCTGGGGAACCGTCGGTATTCTCTATAATACGAAGCTCATCGAAGAAAAAGGACTTCCGGTTCCGACCAAATGGTCCGATCTCTGGAATCCGGCTTATAAAGGCGAGATCCTGATGCAGGACAGCGTCCGCGACGCCTTCATGGTAGCGCTCAAAAAAGACGGCTTCTCTGCCAACTCGACCGATGAAACCGAACTCCAGCAGGCAAAGCAGGATCTGATTGACCAGAAACCGCTCATACAGGCTTACGTCATCGATCAGGTGCGCGATAAGATGATCGGCGGCGAGGCAGCCATCGGCGTCATCTACTCCGGCGAGATCATGTACATTCAGGATGAGGTGGCCGCGCAGAACCTCCCATTCTCCCTGGAATACGTGATCCCGGAAGAGGGAACCAACGTCTGGCTCGATTCCTGGGTGGTTCCGAAAAATGCGAAAAATAAGGAAAACGCAGAAAAATGGATCAATTTCCTCTGCCGCCCGGATGTCGCAGTCAAAAACTTTGAGTACATTACCTACGCGACGCCAAACAAGGCAGCCAAGGAAATGCTGGACGAAGAAATCCAGAACAACAAAGCCGTCTTCCCAGATGCGAAGCAGCTGAAAAACTGCGAGGTTTACCGGTATCTTGGGGATGAGGCGGACGAGCTTTATAATAGTTTGTGGAAAGAAGTTAAGTCTGATTAAGCGGTGTGCCGTTTTTCAAATCATATTTGCAAAAAAGAGTCAACAGAAGTGTATTCTGCTGGCTCTCTTTTTCTATCAAAGATATTATACTTCCAATGCCGATTTTAAGTCTTCCATACTGGAATATCTCGGTGCATTTGGATCTTTTACAATCGTTCTTCCTTCTTCGATTGCTATCAGTAACGCATCCTTCTTTTCATTCTTCTCAATATTTACTCCATCCATACAAGCCACCTCCATATATGTCTATTATATATTTTTTCATAAATAGCATATACATTTATATTGATTTTTCAATTCTAAGCGCTATACTATCTCTAAAAAAGGAGGTCACTCATGAAAATTGCAGTCCCTTATGAAAACGGAGAAATCTGCTCCCACCTGGCTCAGGTGAAAGAATTTTTAATTTTTGATGTAGTTGACGATGAGATTATTTCCACCAAAACCGTGAAACAGACCTATGCAAACGATCCCGGCGCGCTGGTCGAGTTTCTGAAAAAAGAAAATACTGCCGTCCTCCTCTGCGACGCCCTTCCGATCCCGATGATGATCGCCCTGCGCGAAACCAGCATCCAGGTTCTCGGCGGCGCCAAAGGCGCTCCTAAAGACCGCGTCGAAGACTTCTTAAACGGAATGCTTCACTTTGACCGGAGCGGAAATAACGGACCATCCTGCGGCGTCCACCTGCCGGACAACAATAAAAATGGCACTGACTCCGACGCCGAATGCGACGGAAATATCAGTGCCTGTGGGACTTGGTGCCATTAATTCCTGTTTCATCTGAGACGTTGATGACGCACGTGTGGGACAGAATCCACCTTATTTCCATTGGAGGTGATGCAGATGCCCCTCCGTATTCATCTTCTCAAACCCATTCTGCCGCAGCGCCTCATACAGAATGATCGCCACCGAGTTTGACAAATTCAGAGAGCGCGTCTCACCCCACATCGGGATGCGGACGCAGCGCTCCGGGTCTTCGATCAGGAGTTCTTCCGGGATGCCGCGGCTTTCCGGTCCGAACATGATATAGCAGTCCGGATCGTAGTGAACGTCCGTATACACCTGCGTCGTCTTCGTGGTCGCCATATACGGGCGCGCGCCCGGATTCTTCTCCAGAAAATCTTTAAAATCGCTGTAAACTGTCACGTCCAGATGCGGCCAGTAATCAAGACCCGCTCTTTTTACCATTTTATCATTCAATTTAAAACCGAGAGGCTCGATCAGATGAAGCCGCGTGTTCGTTGCCACGCAGCTTCGTCCTATATTTCCTGTATTCATCGGCATCTCCGGTTCATAGAGTACAATATTTAACATCTTTCTTCTCCATTTCCGGTCTTCCTATTTCATTGCAGCAGCGCTGCATCTCTATCTCTTCATCACCGCCGGCAAAACTTCCTGCAAGTTTGCCCTATTCCAAAGCGATTTCTATCCTTATGCCAAAGCAATTTCTACGCTTCTGTCTTTCCATCCAGCCGTGCCACAAACCGCTTAATGCGCTCGATCGCCTTCTGCAGATCCTCCAGCGAATACGCATAGGAAACACGCAGATAGCCCTCGCCGCAGTCTCCAAACGCGGTGCCCGGCACAAGCGCCAGCTTCTCTTCCTGTAACAGGCGGTTTGCGAATTCATCCGAGGTCATGCCAAACCGTTTGATGCACGGGAACATATAAAATGCTCCATACGGCTCGAAACAGTCCATGCCAAGCACCCGGAACTCTCTCAAAAGATAGCGGCGGCGCTCATCGTAGGCTTTCTTCATGCGGGCAATGTCCTCATCGCCATTCCGCAGGGCGTCAACCGCTGCATACTGGCTGGTGGTCGGCGCACACATAATCGCAAACTGATGGATTTTCAGCATCTGTTTTAAGATAAGCGCTGGAGCCGCCGCATAGCCGAGACGCCACCCGGTCATCGCATATGCCTTGGAAAATCCGTTGATCAGCACCGTGCGGTCACGCATCCCGGAAATCTCCGCGATGGAAACGTGCTTGCCGCTGTAGGTCAGCTCGGAATAAATTTCATCACTCAGCACAAACAGATCCTTCTCCTCAATCACCTTCGCGATCGCCTCCAGATCGGTGCGGTTCATGATCGCGCCCGTTGGATTGTTCGGGAATGGAAGAATCAGCACCTTTGTTTTCGGTGTGATTTTCTCCAGCAGCTTCTCCGGCGTCAGACGGAACTCATCCTTCTCCTCCAGCTCGATAATGACCGGCGTACCGCCCGCCAGCACCGTACACGGCACATAGGAAACGTAACTCGGCTGCGGAATCAGAACCTCATCGCCCGGATTGAGCATCGCGCGCAGGGCGATATCAATCGCCTCGCTGCCGCCGACCGTTACCATCACTTCTGTATTCGGATCATACTCAAGGCGCTGACGACGTTTCAGATAATGGCAGATCTCCTGACGCAGTTCCTTTAAACCAGAGTTCGACGTATAGAAGGTACGTCCTTTTTCCAGCGAATAAATGCCCTCCTCGCGGATATGCCACGGTGTATCAAAATCCGGTTCGCCCACGCCCAGGGAGATCGCGCCCTTCATCTCGCTGACAACGTCAAAAAACTTCCGGATTCCGGACGGCGGAATATTTACAATCGTATCTGATAATGGGTTTCTCACGGAACAATCAACATCCTTTCATCCTGAGGACCGTCGCAGAGAACGGTACCATGGTCTTTGTATTTTTTAAGAATAAAATGGGTCGCGGTACTCAGCACAGAATCGATCGTGGAAAGCTTTTCTGCCACGAACTGTGCAACTGCACGCATGGTTTTCGCCTCGATCATAACAGTAAAATCATAGCCGCCGGACATCAGGTATACCGAAGTCACCTCGCTGTACTGATAGATTCTCTCGGCAATCTTGTCAAAGCCCATCTCGCGCTGCGGCGTTACCTTTACCTCGATCAGTGCAATGACCTTCTCCTCATCTGTATTATCCCAGTTAATCAGGGTATGGTAACCGCAGATGATATGTTCATTTTCCATTTCGGCGATCTCCGCCGCGACCGCAGCTTCATTTTCCCCGAGTAAATCCGCCAGCTCTTTGACGCTGATGCGGCTGTTTTTTTCAATGACCGCTAAAATTCTCTCTCTCACTTTACTACCTCCTGTTAATGGGATTTTTGTAAGTCTTTCATTTTATCCATCTCATCCGGTTTTGGCCGGTCAAGAAAGCTATGTACTTCGCCGCTGTAAATCTCGCGTCCGATCGCGGTGCGCGTCCGACCGATGAGCGCCGCCGGAATGCCCTCTCTCTCCAGATTCTGGAGCAGTTTCGGACCGCTAGACGCCGTCAGCAAAATGCAGCCCTGGGACTGTAAACGGTATGGATTGAGGTCAAATACCTCGCAGACCTCCACCGTCTCCTGGCGGATCGGAAGTTTCCTAAGATCCATCTCAAATCCGAGTCCGAATCCATCAAAAAAATGCCACAGCGCTGCCATGACGCCGCCCCCGCCCGCTGGATACCACGCAGATGCGCCGAGACGGGTCAGCACTTTCCGCTCTTTATGTGCAGCAAATGCCTCCAGAAGCGGAGACGGATTCCATTTCTCATAGAGATTCTGGCATTCTCTCACATACCGTGCAGAAAATCGGTTCAAAAGCGCCGCCTCGCCGCTTTTTGCCGCCATCGAGGTACCAAGAAGCGCGGTGTAACCGACCGCCAGAAGATCCTGCTCGGCTTTCATCTCCCCGTATGCCTCGAAAATTTCATCTTTTATGTTCATTCTGATTCCTTTCCCAGCTTCACATTCAAGTACAGTAATTTTCTGCGTTTACCACGCCATGTTACCACAAATCTCTGCTCCCATACCATCACTATATATGATCCGATATAAGCTATCACTCCATCGGCGGCGCTGCTTCCTGCGCCGGACCGGCTGGTCCCTGCGGCTGTGCCTGGGTCGGCTCCTGTGCTGCCGGTGCTTCCGTCGGTGCCGGAACCGGATTTTCCGGCTGTGGTGTCTCAGGCTGCGGTGCCTCAGGCTGCGGTGCCTCAGGCTGCGGTCCAGCCGGAACCGCCGGTGCCGCAGCTGCAACGGCCGGACCTACACGGTAGATTGCCTTCGATGCCATATAGGTATCCGTCTGCAGCAAGGTTTTCTCCGTCTCCACGCCATCCACGTAGACGTATTTCCAGAGCCGTGACTGCAGCCCATAGTGCGCCGACTGTTCCTTCACCCTCGCACCCGGCTTCAAAGATGCGTCCACCTTTGTGATCGGCTCGCCCGGATCCTTCTTCGACAGTGTCTCCGAAACGTATTTGATCGTCCGGTTTGCCGGCCGTGTCTCTTTTCCATATATCGTAAATGAAATAGTCCCGCCGTTCACTGCCCCTTCCATATAGATCGGGGTATCGTATGGATTTTTAAATTTCAGATCCTTATAAGTACCCGCGATCGCCGAATCCTGCGATGCCGGAACGTAAGTAACAATCATCGAATGATTCTGGCGCTGGGTGATATCCATCTCCGCCAGAAGCGCTGCATTGTAGAGCGTCGTGCAGATCTGGCAGGCGCCACCGCCGACCGTATCGACTACCTGACCGTTCGCATAGGAACCTGCCGATGCATAGCCATTTTCCACCGTAAATGGGGTCAGCCATGTATAAGCCGAAAATTCTTCTCCCGGCATCAGAACCGTGCCGTTGATCTTCGCCGCACCGTTCCGCAGATTCTTGGAACGCGACACATTTCCCGGGTTGAATCCGGTACTGAATGTTCCAAGTGCATCCTGAATCGTAGATAATGCCTCTGTCGTGCGGGTCGGCTCTGCATTTTTGACTGTTGCATCCACCGAAACCGGTTCCGAAAGACCGCCCGCGAGCGCCTCATTCAGTGCTTTTGTCGTCGCATCTATGTCCACTTCCTGTCCCGCCGAAGACTGGCTGACCTGAAAGACTCCATTTTCATGCGTGATCACGGCGTCCTGCGGCGCTGTCGTAAATTCCGCGCACCGGGTCTGCACAAACTCGGCAACCTTCGCTTCATCGACCGCTGTCTCAATCTGCAGATCCACACCGGACTGCTCTAATTCCTTCTGATTCAGATACCGGCGCAGAAGATTTCCGCCGGAAAGTTTCTCCACTTCCTCATCAATCTCGTTCTGGTTGACCCAGGAAAATCCCAGCTCCGCCGCCGTCGTCTGAACCTCATGACCTTCTACCCGGATCGAAATGGTCTGATTTTCCATCTCCCCGATCGATTTCTCAATCGTCTGATCCGCCTCTTCCCGTGTCATCCCGGAAAGATCAAACCCACCGACCTGAAAGCCCGTGGGAATCGTCCCCGCTAACGCGGTGCCCGTACCGACTATAAGCAGTCCAATCACTGCCGCGCCGCATACGCCTGCCATCCAATTTCTTTTTTTCATCATCTACCGAACCTTTACATCATAAGACCTGCCAAAATGGTTCCCGCTACCATCGCTACTACTACGATTATAATAACAACCGCTGATACGATCTGGCGTGTTTTCTGATTTGAAAATTTAAACATATCTCTCACCTCTTCTGCATTCTGCCATGCTGCGCGATAATCTGATCCGTAAGTCTCGAAATCTCATTTTTCGAAAGCGAATCAATCTGCGCAGATAAATTTATTCTATGATATTTTAGTAATTCCCGCAAGACTTCTTTTTGCTTTTTTGACGCGGACTGTTCGCGTTTTACCTTGTAAATCAAAGGCTGCGGTGCAAACACCTCCGGCACTTCCAGAAAATACCTGTTTTTAAGCTCCTGATACAGATGGTGCGCCGCCAGCGCATCCGAAAGCGCCCGATGGCTCTCGCCCGGATCCACCGAAAAATACCGGCACGCGGCTGCCAGATTCTTCTTTTCCTCCTCCGGCATAAAATGGCGGCAGATTTTCAAGGTATCAAGCCCCGCGTGCTCAAATGTATACTTCCGGTTGACCGCCGCACGCTTGAGAAAGCTGAAATCAAAGATAACATGATGCCCCAGAAGCGGCAGCTCCCCGCAGAATTCCAGAAGTTCCGGCAAAACTGTATCCAGCACCGGCGCATCCTTCAAATCATCGTCACAGATTCCCGTCAGCTCCCGGATGCGCGCATCCAGTTCCCGCTCCGGGTTGACAAACGTCGAATACGTCTGCACCACGGTTCCATCTTCCACCCGCGCCGCTCCAATCTCGATGATCCGCTCGGTTTTGGGATTTAACCCTGTTGTCTCCAGGTCAATCGCTATATAAGAATTGTCTGTTTTTTCCATTTTATTTATCCATCGTAACTGTTCAGTACCTTCACAGTCACGCGCAAAAATCCATTAAAAATTGCCTACGGCAATGGGATTTTTGCCTGCTGGCCCATGTTTTCGTACGGTCAGCGCAGTAAATGCACAGACCTACTGAACAGTTTACTATCCATCTAATTTAAAATATGGTTGTCCTATATTTCTTCTCGTTCGCAGATGTTCAGACTGCCGCCATCCGCAATTTCTTTTTCCTGTCTTTCTCGGGAAAATCCCATTTCTCACTGTATTTCATCCTGGGAAATGGAAAATGCCGCCGCATTGCCAAACAGAGCATCCCGGTTTTTGTAATCAAACAGCACAAAGCTTCCGTCTTCCATCCGCTCTAAATGCGCCATTTTCGCCATCTGCCTGGAATCGTATGCCTCGTAGCCCTTCAAATAACGGCGTTCCTTCGCCTCGCGCATGAAAAACTGCTTCGTCTCGTTCTTCCACTCCGACGGATCCGGGGCAAAAGATGGACGGCTCTTGACGTTTTCACGGAGGTAGAGGTCATAAATGAGAAGATCCTGATAGGAAATTTCTTTGTTTCCCCATTTCTGAATAAACAGATACAAAATCTCATACCGTGCCAGCCGGTTATGGCTCACTCCATTCAGTCCCTCTTCCTCATAAAATGCCGCCAGACGGTCATACAAATCAAATGCATCGCCCCATTCCTGCACCAGGTATTTCATCGTGCGGCGGAACTGTCCGCTGTTGTAATAGACCTCGACCATCTCTTCCACACCCTTGAGACGGATCACCTCTTCATAGGAAAGCCAGTTGGTTCTAAGCACCTCATACGGCGGCTTGCTCTGGCTGAGCAGACCGTATTTCTGCTTCATTTCTTCCATATAGGAACCTTTCAGCACCTTCAGAAAGCCAAGCTGAAGCTGTTCCGGCTCCATTTTGTATACATCGTTGAAGGAACGATGAAAGCTCTCGATATCCTCATACGGAAGCCCCGCAATCAGGTCGAGATGCTGATGGATGTTGCCAAAGGTGTTGACCTGCGCCACACGGCGCGCCACCTTGTCCAGATCCATCGTCCTCCGAATCTCCTTCACAACCATCAGGTTCGTCGTCTGCACACCGATTTCCAACTGAATCAGCCCCGGACGCATCTGTTTCATCAGCGCCAGCTCGTCATCATCCAGAAGATCCGATGAAATTTCAAAATGGAAGTTGGTAATTCCATTATCGTGTTCCAGCAAATACTGCCAGATCGCCATCGAATGGCTCTTTTTGCAGTTAAACGTCCGGTCTACGAACTTTACCTGCGGCACCTTCCGATCAAGGAAAAACTGCAGCTCCCTGGTTACCAGCGAAAGGCTGCGGAACCGCACTTTTTTGTCAATCGAAGACAGACAGTAACTACAGGAAAATGGACATCCACGGCTGCTCTCATAGTAGATAATGCGGTGTTCCAGCCCGCTTAAATCTCCGTAGGAAAATGGAATGTCGTCCAGATTCATGAGCGGCGCCGGTCGATGGACCTCGATGGTGCCATCCGAACGGCGTAAGACAATGCCTGGGAGCTCTGAAAAACAAACCTCCGTCCCGCACTCGCACGCCTCCACCAACCGCGTAAAGGTCTCCTCGCCTTCGCCCTGCATGATCAGCTCGACCTCCGGCAGCTCATCCATCAGGTGAACCGCGTCATACGAAGCCTCCGGACCTCCCATCCAGATGCGGACCTGCGGAAGAACCTTTTTCAAATCGTGGATCAGTTCCTTCACGTAAACGATATTCCAGATATAACAGGAAAATCCCACCACATCCGGTTTTCTCCGGTAAATATCCTGCAGAATCTGATCCATCTGGTGGTTGATGGTGTACTCGCCGAGATCGATCTGGATTTCCGACACGGTTTTCGTTCGATTCTCGCCTTCTGCTGCCTCCGAAACCATTTCCATTCCAACAGCCGCACCCTGCTCATCCTTCTGTCCCAGCCCCAGCCGCTCCATCGCATACCGTCTCAGGCTGTAAATTCCCAGATTTGAATGTATATATTTGGCATTAATCGCCGCCAATAAGTACCGCATCGTCTCACACCTTCAAAATATGATAGCCAGCCGCCTTATTGAGCCGGTTCATAATCGCCCGTCCTAAATTGTCTTCCGAAAATCCTTCCGAAAAGATATATTCCGCGCCGCGATCGTCGAAATCGCGCAGAACTGCATACAGGTTGTGTGCAACAGTCTCCTGACGCGCCCGCGCACCGATGCTTTCCAGCATCCCCGCCGGGTAACGGTCTTTCGTCTCGTCCGTGCAGATAATTCCAACCTTGCGCCCTTCTGCCAGCTTTTCGCCTGCCAAGCGGTTGATCGTCTCCACAACTGCCTCCGTCTCGCCCTCGACCAGTGTCAGATCGGCTTTCGGTGCATAATGGCGGTATTTCATTCCCGGTGCTTTCGGGCGCACATCCGCGCTGACCGGTCCTAAAATCGCCGGATCAATGCCGACTTTCCCGACCGTTTCACGCAGCATCTCCACGGTGATCGCACCCGGTCTTAAAACCATCGGCATTTCCTCCGTAACATCCACGATCGTCGATTCCAGACCAATTCCAACCGGACCGCCGTCGATGATCGCATCGATCTTTCCGTCCATATCCTGAAGCACGTGATCCGCGCGCGTCGGGCTTGGGCGTCCCGATGTATTCGCACTCGGAGCCGCGATCGGCACGCCGGACAGACGGATTAACTCTGCCGCGATCGGATCAGACGGCATCCGGATTGCCACCGTGTCAAGCCCGCCGGTCGTTCCATACGGCACGATCGCGCTCTTAGGAAATACCATCGTCATCGGTCCCGGCCAGTATGCCTTTGCAAGCTTTTTGCCATTTTCCGGCATATTCGATACCAGCGGCGCGATCTCCTCCAGACAGGACACATGCGCAATCAGCGGGTTGTCAGACGGGCGTCCCTTCGCCGCATAAATCTTCTTCGCTGCTGCCTCATCCAGCGCATTCGCCCCCAATCCGTACACCGTTTCCGTCGGAAATGCCACCAGACCGCCCGCGCGGATGATCGCTGCCGCCTTCTCAAGCACCTCCCGGTCATGCGGCGTAAAGTCCTTTGGATTTTCTATCTTCCACATCTGGGTGTGAAGTTCTTTTTTGGTTTCGTTTTGCATATTGATTCTTCTTTCTACTATCTCACAATGAATAAATCTATCTTCCGTACTAAGCTCGAAAATACCTCGCTAAGTACTCCTAGTATGCGCGGCATGACTCGTACTAAGCTCGAAAATACCTCGCTAAGTACTCCTAGTATACACAAGATTCCTCGCCAGTTCAAGGTTTCAGCGCCCATTCAGATACTCCATAATCCCCATATGCAGCGTATACGCCACGCGGTCCTGGTATTCTTCTGTTTTCAGCAGTGCCGCCTCTTTCCAGTTAGACAAAAATCCGCACTCGACGATGACAATCGGACATTTGACGTGGAGCAGGAGATAATAGCTGTCATTCGGTTTGGCTTTTCTGCGGTTCTGGTCTCCCAGCGCATAGTCGAAGCGCTTCTGCAGTATTTCCGCCAGCCGTTTCCCCTTCTCTGACTTCCGGTAATAAAATACCTGCGCGCCAGATACGTCCTCCTGGTGGTAGCTGTTCTGGTGGATGCTGACGACCAGATCCGCGCCGGATTCCTCGACGCGGGCGCAGCGGTTTTTCATGTCGGACATTTTCCGGCTTCCGGTTGACGTATCATAAAGTCCCCGGTCATCCTCCCGGCTCATCACGACCTCTACATCGGACTGTTCCAGATACCATTTCAGGCGCTTCGCGATTGCCAGATTGATGTCTTTTTCCAGGCTTCCGTCCACACTCACCTTTCCCGGATCAAAATCCCCATGCCCGGCGTCCAGGAACACCACCGGCTTTTTCTTTCCAAGCACAGCGTCCGCCCCCGCTGATGCCAGCCCCGCATACCGTGCCGCCAGAAAGACGCCGCAAAATAAAAGAAGGCAGACTGCCAATTCCACTGACAGCCGCCTTCGCATTTGTTTTAGAAACGGGTGTGTTTCAAACCATTCGTTCAAGTGCACCGCTCCTGATGCATTCTTATGATATCTATATTCGCCTTGTTCGCGGCATATCCCGCTATTTTCTAATTCTAATCCCGGCTCCTACTGCTGTGCCTCCGCTACATCCTTAAACCCAAGTCCAAAAATGCCCGAGGTTTCCTTCACAATCACAAACGCATTCTCATCCGTCTCCGCAATAATGCGTTTTAAACGATTGAACTCCGTTTTGCGGACGGTACATAAAACCACCGTCGTGTCCTCGCCGCTGTAGCCGCCCTTGCCCGGAAGCAGCGTTACCGTACGGTCAATTTCCTTAATGACACGTTCTGCGATTTTCTGCGGGTATTTCGTCACGATCGACGCCTCGCTTCCGGCATCATTTCCGTAGATGATCATGTCGATGACCTTCGTCTGCGCGTACAGGGAAATCAGTCCGAACAGTGCCGCATCGACGTTTCCAAAAACGAAGATCGAGGTGGAGAGGATGATTCCATCGATCATCATCAGGGCGCGCCCGATCGAGACATGCGGATATTTCTTCTGGAGCAGGTAGCCGACCACATCGCTGCCGCCCGTCGTCGAACCGGACAGAAAGATGAACGCCATGCCGACGCCGACCAGAATGCCACCGTAGAGACTTCCCATAAGCTGGTCGCCCATATAAACCGGAAAGACCGGGGCGATCACGTAGTCAAGCACAACCGAACAGATTCCGCACGCAAACGCCGTCCGCAGCGCAAAGGCACGGCTCAAATGAAACCACGCCAGTATTAAAAGCGGCACATTGACCATCAGTGTCAGCCGTCCGACCGGCAGGTTCGTCACATGGTTTAACATCAGTGCCACGCCGACCGCACCGCCAGGCGCAATATTCGCCGTCTCAATAAAGCTGTGCGTGCCGATACTGTAGATAAATGCGCCCAGAATCAGATATAAAAAATCTTTTACAGAATATTTTCCAATGTATTTCTCCATTTCTGCATTTCCTCCTGTTATTCTGTCTGAGCGTTCCATCCTTTCCGGGCTGATTCTGCTGGTTCTGCTTCCCGCATCGTCCTCAATTTTCCGTATCTATCCTCCATCGCTCAGATTTCTTTTTCCTGTTTTTCCTTCGCCTTTTCGCCCCGCAGCTGGCTCGCCTTTCTCTGCAGCGTCTGCCTCGGCACATCCAGAATCCGCGCTGCCTCAGATATATTTCCGTGCGCCGCCTCCAATGCCTGCCAAATCAGTTTTTCCTCATAGGCAGCCACCGCCTCACGAAGCGACGAGCAGAGTTTTGGAACTTCTTCCAGGCTTTCCGGCGTCTTTTTCCTGTCCGCCTGCTTTTCCAGCAGAAGCTTTCCCTTGATGTCTTTATACTGGAGCAGGGCGCTCGTCTCGTCCACCATGCTCATGCCGTAAACGATCACGTGTTCCAGCTCCCGGACATTGCCCGGCCAGTCATATTCTTCCAGTTTTTTTAGCAGATCCTTTGACACATACTGAACCTGCTTGTGGAACGTGCCATTGTGTTTGTTTACATAAAACTTGACAAAATGTCCAATATCTGCCTTCCGTTCCCGCAGCGGCGGAATCCGGATCGACATCATGCTCAGACGATAATAAATATCGCGCCGAAGCTGTCCTTTCTCGATCGCCTCAAGCGGTTCCACATTGGTCGCCGCAATGATCTTCACATTCGTGCGTTTCGTCTCACTGCCGCCCAGGCTGCGGAAACTGCCGTCCTGCAGAACCCGCAGAAGCTTTGACTGCAAAAACAGAGGCATCGAATTGATCTCGTCGAGAAACAGTGTTCCGCCGTCCGCCAGCTCAAAGAGTCCCTTATTTTCCATTGCCCCGGTAAACGCGCCCTTGGACGTTCCAAATAAGATACTTTCGAGCAAGGTATCCGGCAACGCCGCACAGTTCTGCGCGATAAACGGTTTATCCCTCCGTTCACTGGCATTGTGGATCGACTGTGCAAACACCTCTTTTCCGGTTCCCGTTTCCCCATAGATCATAACCGGCAGATCGCACGCCGCCACCACCGGTATATAGTCTCTGGCATTTTTCATTTTTTCATCCACTGCGATGATATCTTCCATCGTAAAAGATGCGCCGCTGTGTTTTTTCAGCTTTCCAGCGCCGCCGACCGGGATCTGTTCCGAAGTCAGTTCCACACTCTCCGGCTCTTCCTCGCCGTCTGTCATCTCTTCCATCGACAGATCGATCGCGCCCACCACGGCGCGCCCGCTCTTGATCGGAATCGAAAGAGAGCTGATATGGATGCCCTCCTGCCCCTTGGTCTGCAGCAGCTGGTTTTCCACGTAAACCGGCAGTCCGACCTCCATCGCCCGGATCATGCTGCTGTTCTTAGCGTTCAGGTTTTCAAATACATCGAAAAAATTTTGTCCCACCAACGCCTGGTAAGCTTCTCTCTCTTTCCGGTTTGAAAATTTACTATTTAACTTTGCTGAAAACAGAATCTCGCCATCCAGGTTGATGATCGTGATTCCGTCAATATATCCTTTTCCATGAAATAACTGTCTTAAAAACTCCATGCATTTCTCCCCTGTCTGAAACACCGCTGACCGGAATCACGCGCTAAGTCTCACGGACGTTCGACTTGAATCTGCGTTCATCCGGCCTGACAACGGTGTTATGTTTACACCTGTTCCAAGTGTATCAGAGGAAACAGGCAAAGACAAGTTTATCCGATCTCCTCCACACCTGGGCGATCCAGCGGAAGTTTCAGCCACCACCATTTAAATACGATATTTGCGATGATGCATGCTGCCATGATTACCAAATAGATGCCGATAAACTTCCAATGGCTGCCATTTAAGAGCATCATCGGTCCCATCGACCACGCAAACATCTCTGCCGGAGTTGTAAACGGCGCTGCAAATGCAGTATCGTTCAGCGTCTTGGAGCGGTTTTCCGGATCAACGATTCGAAGAAGGATGAAGCCGATCGCAAAAACGCCCGTTGAATAGCCAAATACGAAGATCGAGCGCTCAAACCAGCTGCCGCGGTTCATCGCCGGACCAAAGAACATCAGAGTTGCCACTACGATTACAATACCGCAGAGCAGAAGAAGTGCCAGCGGAGCTGCATATTTAACGATAACTGCCAGTTTGATGGAAGCGATTCCGAAAAACACCAGATAATCCGTCGCAGTACCGGAGATACGTCCCACTACATTTTCATCAATATAATTACCGACGCCGACTTTTCGGAAAACGAGGAACATCACGATCGCGGTCAAAAATGCCATCAGGTAATTCGGCAGATCCAGACCGATCGCTGCATAGATTCCCTTGCTGAGTCCCACACCGATACCGGATGCGATCAGCATCACTGCCAGATGCCATGCCAGCGGATCCAGGACGTTGGATGAAATAGTTTCCTCGCCCATCGACTTGCGCTCATTTTTGGGCACCAGACCACAGCGCAGATCATCGGAGATCTGATTGAAGCCTTTCATATATTTGGTCCAGCCCTTTTTCGTTCCCAGCTTGATGAAGAACAGACCGCCAAAGATACCCGATAAAATACCAACAGTTGCACAGGTCATCGCGATATCCATTGCATCCAGATCACCCAGTCTCTCAAACGCGGTACCAACAGCCGCTGCCGTTCCGTGTCCGCCGGAGAAACCAGCTGCCAGCAGCAGACCGAAGCCATAGTTAATGTTCGGGAATAATTTCGAAATTACTAAAATACTAAACAACGGTGCCAGTGAGAACTGAATCGCCTGTGCCAGCACTTTATAGGAAAAATAAGAACCAATCCGGTCAATTTCCGCTTTAAAATCTTTCTTGTTGAAAGAAAATCCATTAATTCCGACACCTGCGAAAATCAGGATAATCAGAACACTTGCATAAGAACCAATATTTTCAGAAAACGGCAGGATTCCCAGTCCCTGCGCCCCGAGTGCCAGCGCGATAAATCCGGCAATCATACTTGGCGGAATGAAAAATTTCTGTACCAACGGCACTTTTGCACGTAAAAGCTGACCAACCGCGATAAAAAACGATGCGATCGCAAAGTCCACTAAAATGTCTGTAACACTCACAGATACCCCTCCTATTCTTCTGTATCAAATGCGCCTCCAGCTATTTCCCATCCGGAAGCACTTCTATTCTCCCCTCAAATGGCAGAGCGCTTTTCATCCGTATCCCCATACGTTTCACGAAAAGCGTTCTGCCGATATCCTTTATCTGAAAAATCACTTCTCTAATTTGATAAAGTTATCCGAATGGCTCTTGGTTGTCGACGGAGCCAGATCCAGTTTCTGATCTGCGATCTCTAAGATGTCTTCCGGACGAACCCACGGTCTGCCCTGGATGGCACTTGTCTCCTCATGGGTTAAGTATCCCTTGTAGGTGGTTAAGCTGCGGCGCAGGAAACCATCCTTTGCACACGCCTGCGCCACGCCATTGTTGATGATGCTTCTGAAGTGCGGCAGTACGGATGCTGCATATGCGATCGAGGTAGACTGGGAAATTGCGCCCGGAATGTTGCTTACGCAATAATGTACGACGCCCTCTTCGATATAGCGCGGATTTTCATGGGTGGTCTCATGGAATGTCTCGATTGCACCATAATCGTTGCTGATATCTACGATAACGGAACCTTTCTCCATCGAGCGGACCATCTCGCGGTCGATCATGTATTCTTTGGCATCCTTCGGCCATCTAACACAATTATATACGACATCGATCTCCGGTAAAATCTTTTTCAGATTATAACGGTTGGAAATCTGGGTGTTGACTTCCTCATTGAACTGTTTTCCGATATCGCGCAGGGTTCCGATATTAATATCCATAACCGTTACCCACGCGCCCAGCGCATGAAGAACAGAGATTGCTGCGCGTCCTACCACGCCGCCTCCAATGACCAGCGCCTTAACGCCCGGAGCACCGCCGAGACCGTTGACGAATTTGCCCTTGCCGCCGTTGATGGAGAGCAGGGATTCCAGACCAAAAAGTGCACCCGCCTTACCAGCTGCCTCGCAGTTCGGTGAACCGTAACGGTGGGAATCTTCTGCGGTAAATGCAATACACTTGCTGTCGAGAAGTGCCTGTACCTCCTCCGGATGTGCTGCCGGATGGATGCAGGTAAATACGATCTGGTTTTCACGGAGCAGCTTGTACTCGCACGGTTCAAACTCTTTTACCTTCGCGACGAAATCGCAGGTTGCATAAATTTCTTCCTTTGTATCAACCAGCTTCGCGCCCTCTTTCACATATGCCTCATCCGGGAATCCAGAACCTTCGCCCGCGCCCTTCTGAACGTAAACCTCATTGCCGTCACCTACCAGCATGCTTACCTCTGCCGGGGTTGCGATGACACGGTACTCGCCTACTTTGATGTCTTTCAATACGCCAACTTTCATAATGTGTTCCCTCCATGTAATATATTTTTCTTTTTGCTTGGTACTTTTGCTTGATACTCATATATACAGCAAGTTCCGTGCCAACTTTTACGTTTTTCGATTTTATTTAATATTTTTCTTTTTTATTTTCCAAAAAATTCGAGGTTTTCCTTGTAAATACAAGGTTTTTGTCGAATTAAAATTTTTATTTATTTTTTTGATAACCTTCCAGGAATGACTCGTTCTTGTCTCATTTTTTTTAGAATGCAAAAAACGACTCATTTATGAGCTTTTATGTGCTCATAAATGAGTCATTCAAATTTTATTTTTAAGTCATATGCCGATTTTTGAGTCTTTCAATTCTAGGGTGCTCATTTTTGTTTCTGCGCTTTCGCTGATAAACTTCGATTTCTTTATCCGTCAATTCTAATTTAGCCCAGAAGGAGAATCCTTTTGTCTTATCGGTAATCTGTACACGGCGTGCTGCAATCTGCTCCCGCAGGTTATCGATATGAAGCTCATCTGTCTGCTCCAGGCGGTCATAATCAGCTCCATCCTCAAATAACATTGGAATTACGCCGTGGTTTACCAGGTTTCCCTTATGGATACGGGCAATACTCTTGGCAATGACTGCCTTAACGCCCAGGTACATCGGGTTGATTGCCGCGTGCTCACGGGAGGAACCCTGTCCATAGTTTTCACCGCCGATGATAACGCTCTGTCCCATTTCTTTTGCGCGAGCTGCAAATTCCGGATCATATCGATGATAGCAATACTGGGACATCAGCGGAATATTGGAACGCATACTGCTGAACTCAGCACTTGCCGGTGTAATATCATCGGTGGATACATTATCACGGGCTTTTAAGCTGATAGGAGCAACCAGTGTCTCCTGCGGCGGCTCCGGAACCGGAAGAAACTTGATGTTCGGTCCGCGGACAATCTCCACCTTCGCAGCTTCCTCCGGAGACAGCGGCGGAAGAATCATCGAATCATCAATATCGTACTGATCCGGCTCGTGAATTGAATCCAGGATCTTCACATTTTCACCCATAATATCTTCTGCCGTTGCCCGGTCTGGACACATACACGCCGAATTTCTTTGCTGCGGACTGCAAATAAATGTGGTCGTCCGGCGTCTTATTATCTACATATAATAAATTGTGATCGAGGTAGCTGACGCTGCACTCCGCCATCTCTATCAGCCCCGCAGCCTTGACCCGGCTGCCCGTCTGTTTTTTTCCGTCCTTATTGTAACGCCTGCCTGCAGGGAAAATCCAATTAAGAAAGGGAATGAAGGTATAACTTTCTGTTATCAGGGCTTTTCCCCGTACTCCTCCCTACTCAATTCTTCGCTTCCATTTACCCTTCTTATTTTCGCTCATTTTTCGTATGTCTACAAAATTATATTATATCTTTTAGGTAGAATTAAAAATTATTTTATTTTGTTTTGTAATTTTTTGTATTTTTTTGTAATTTTTTGACTGTTTTATGTTAGAATCCAGCCATGTTTGGGAGGACAATTTGTATTAAGGAGGAAATTAGAATGAGAAAAATTAAAATGATGACCAGTGCAGTGCTTCTTTCTTTATCCCTGGCTTTTTCTTTAACAGCTTGTGGAACAAAGTCTGAACCGGCAGCCGATACAACAGCGGCTGAAGCCGAAGTAACCGAGACAGAAAGCGAAGCAGAAACTGCCGAAGAAGCGGCGAATGACGAAGAAGAGAAAGTCAAAGTCGGCGTTTCATGGAATGCAGACGAAATCGACAAAGATGCACAGTTATATATAGATGCCGTTACCAAAGCTGGCGGCGAAGCAATTTATCTTCCTCAGATCAAAACCGAGGATGACGCGAAAAATGCTCTGGCAGAAATCGATGCTCTGGTTGTGACCGGCGGCGAAGATATTGATCCGAGCTACTACGACGAAGAGCCAAACGAAAAATTAGAGACTGTAAACGAAGTCAGAGATACTTCTGATTCTCTTTTAATCAAGGCAGCTCTCGATGAGGATATCCCGATGCTCTGCACCTGCCGTGGCATGCAGTTCTTAAACGTATTAAGCGGTGGTACCTTATATCAGGATCTTCCGACTCAGAATCCGTCCGATATCGATCATCGCGATCCGAACGGTAAGGTATTCGCAAAACATGAGATTACCGTAGACAAAGATAACATCGTTGCTGCCGCATTTGGCGGAGAAGGCACCTACACTGTAAACTCCTGGCATCATCAGGCAGTCGATCAGTTAGGTGACAACCTGAAAGTCGTTGCTACTGCTCCAGATGGAGTCGTCGAAGCAATCGTCAGAGAAGATAAAGACTACGTGATGGGCTTACAGTTCCATCCGGAAGCTATGATCGCTGAAGGTGATGACAGTTTCCTTGCTTTCTACACCAACCTGATCGATCAGGCAAAAGAGGCAGAATAATCACATTTCTCCCAGACAAAACAATATTTTTGATGTTTTAATAACCTCCAGGCGGATGAATCAATCTTTCCGCCCGGAGGTTTTTTGTCCAAGACGCTCTTTTTTAATAAAAAAGAATGTGCCTTGGCACATTCTCAAAAAGCGGAAGCCCCACGCTCCCGCATGAGACTTCCACCCTACTTTGAATCATTGAATCTTAATTAAGTTGTCTCTACTCCCAGCCAATCACATCCCAGACGTCGCTGGTTTCCAGCCCCAGCCGCCATCCGGCTACGCCTGCCAGGTCGTATTTCTTGATTAAATCCATCTTGAGTCCCAGAGACCTTGTCTCCTCCATCCAGAGCTGCTGTTCGCCGTTCTGGCTATCCAGCCTGCCGTAATACTGACCAACCGAATCATCCCAGGTCAGATCCATGCCGCTCTCCGACACCCATTTTGTCGCCTCGGAGATTCCCATCGCACGGGAGGACGCATTGTCGCCGCTTCCCGTCCAGAGCCTTGTGTAGAACGGGACTGCGTTGATTACCTTTTCCTTCGGAACCAGGGAAAGCATATCTTTGATGCCGTTTTCGACATATCCGATCGAAGAAACAGAACCGGCTTCACCGCCTGCATAGTGCTCATCATAACCCATAATAATCACATAATCTGCGACGTTGCCCTGCTCTTTCTGGTTGTAGAAACGGTTATATACCGCCGGAACATAGTTATCGACCGACAGCACCAGCCCTTTCTTTCGGCAGGAAACCGACAGCTCGCGGATAAACTCGATGTAATGGACGCCCGCCGCCGTCTTCAAACTCTCAAAATCCAGATTGATACCGTCAAATCCATAACGGTCCGCCTCTGTCATCATATTTTCAATCAGTTTTTCGCGCACAGACGTCCTGGAAAGAAGCACCTCCGCCTGCACGTTCTTACTGCATTCGCGGCTGAAATTGTCGAGTACCGCCCAGACCTGAAGACCTTTTTCATGCGCCCGATCCACATAGGACTTATCTGCCAGAGATTCATACGCGCCGCTGTTGCTGCTAAGCGTAAACCACGTCGGCGCGATGACATTGACACCTTTCGTCTTTGCAATCAGAGAATCCATCGCCTGGTTTGCCGCCGCGATCGTTACCTGATGCCAGACCATCACAATCTTCTGATCCAGTGAAATATTCTGGTAGACCGGAGCAGTAAAATCACTCTTTAACGTCTCCTCATGCAGATTTTTCATCTTCCACTTGTGCATATATCCAATATGACCGTCCGGTGTCATAACTCTCGCCCAGTTGTCATACTGTTCCAGCACCGTCACTGTCCCGCCGCGCTTTATCTCAGTCACAATCGGGCTTTTCAAGCCGCCTCTTAAGCGGATCTTGGCGCTCCACGCCGCATCTGCCACCGTAACCGGATCCCAGTTATTTTCCACGAAAACCCGCTTCTGTGCCTCACCATCATACGCCTGCAGACGCACATCGGTGTATTTCTGAATCAGAGCCAGTGAAAGATAAACTGCATCGCCATCCCGGTAAAGGATCTTTTTTCCGTCCTCATCCACTGTCGTCTCGTCGCTTTTCACGATCTCCTCCGGCAGGGCGTACACCAGTATTTCCTCATTGGCATCCCAGTAAAAACGTTCATTTAAGTTCGCATCTACCCACGCAGCCGGCAGATATGTCTGCCCATCCACGTAGACCCCGCTCTCCTCCTGACGTTCATAGTTCAGATACAGCGCCACCCGGTCGCTGCCGCCCGCCGCGTACAGAGCATCCAGATCCGCCCTCTCCCGGCTTGGCATATATTTGACCGCTGCAATCACGCCAACGGCTGCCACGATTAAAAACAGCACAAACCCGAAAATCCGTCCCAGACAGCCCGAACGTGCTTTCCTTGATCTTCCTCTTTCCATGTTTTCCTCCGGTGTATGTTAAGGTAATACCATAAGCACTAAGCTTGAAAATACCTCGTTAAGTGCCCTTATTATATCACACCAGCTCCATGGAATGTTGACTTTTTTCTTAACTCCTCTTTCATTTTCCCTGTAATAGGTTACTGTTTACGCATAAGTACCCAGTAACTGTAATAGCACCATCTAAACAGTTCTCACCATTTTCTCCGAAAGAAAAATCCGGCGGACTGTCCAGATACGGACAAAACGGCACCTCTCTTATCACCGGTTGTAAACCCGGTCAAAATGTATCTCTGTCAGCACTCCTGTCTCCGCTCCGACGTAATCAGCCATATAAAACGAGCCGTCCTCCCGGAACTCACACAGCTTCCTGTATTCTTCTGGCCTGCACTCCCTCCCATCAATTAAAATCTGGATTCCTTTGCTTTTATATCGCTGTAATCCCTCGACAAATATTCTCTGCTGTTCCCTACGCCTCCTCTCTGCCTCTTCTTTTTTACTTTTTCTCACTACCATTCCACACCTTCTCCATTCCGCGAAAACAGCCCCTTCTAACTTTTGACCTTTCGGAGATAATCGGTAATTTATAACCCCAGGTCTGCCTCGCTTATCGTAGGAATTTTCCAAAAAAAGTCATGGACTCTCCCGTAACCATCAATGCGTTCTTCTGCAGTGGGATTCGCCGGATCCGGATATCCAGATATTGCTCTACCATTTTTACAGCTTCCTCTTCTCCAAATGAGACGAAATACTCACACCATTTTTTCCATTTTTGCTTTTCTGCTGCCAATGCCGCAAAATCTGCCAGCTGCCATCCGCTGACCGAACCGACCAGAAAACAGCGGCTGCATCGAAAAAAGGCATCCTGATTCTTCTGTGTCAAGGCTCCGAAGTCGATCACCATCGCCTCCATCCCCCTTTCCGAACAATCGTACCATTCTGCACGTTCAACCTTTTGATAGAAAAAAATTCCCCTAATTTCAAACGGCTGTCCTGCCCCGTCTATAACCGGTTTTTCCCTTCTTTTTCCCGTCCGGAATATCTTTTCAAGCTGTGCAAATGAGCCGCTCTCATTTTGTTCCAGAACCGCCGTTCGCCGGCACAGAACCCCGGACAGATATGCTGCCGTCATAAGCGAAAAGTGTGTCACCCCAACCGATGGTCCGCTCCCGGCTATCCCGATACATTCCAAGCGTTCTGTCCCGGCCTGCTTTGTGTCTGCCACTGGTTTTTGCCTGAATTTTCGCCCCACTTTTGAGCCTTCGCCCCGTTTTCCGATTCTAATCTGTATTTCCTCCTATTTCCACTGCCACGGGAATCCACCCATAAAGCGCTCCCACCTTCGCCGGATGTTCCGCCAGAGTCCCCCTTCTTTTGCTGCCTGTCTGGTCCCCCGTCCTTTTTTGAGAGCTGCCTCCCGGAAAATCCTTTCAAAAAATTCTGTCTCCTCCGCTGCCTCATTTTCCTGCCCCCGCCTTCCGCCTGCATCGAACGGCGGAGTTAAAAATGGAAGCCGCAGATACCTAAGATGCCGGACCTCCTCCGGAAGATAATCCCGCCCGAATTTTCTGTGATTTAATAAAATCTGGAGTCCCTCTTCTGCTCCCAGAAACCGGATCGCCCGCAGAGAATCTTCTTTCTCCCACGGCTGCAATCCACAGACGAAAAGAATCAAATCATACTCCCCCTCCAGAACCGTCTGGAGCCCGGTTCCGCAGTCATCTAAAATCACTTCAAACACCGGCTGTTCCAGCTGCACCACATCGCTGTATCTGGGTTTCAACACCAGACCGTCCATGTAATAAATCCCATGTTCATCCGGCACCATCCCATACCAGGATGCCAGCCTGCGGACTGCCCCCGTGTCATTCTGCTCCCTGTAAAGGCAGGAAACTCCTTTCTGCCGCAGATATCGGACCGCGCCAAGTGCGGTATGTGTAACCCCGATTCCGCTCCGGCTGCCTGCTGCGGCAATCCTGAGAAGTGGTATATGACGTTCTGCAAATATGCGCGCCTCCAGTTTTTCCAATGCCTCTAACACTTCCCGGACACTCTGGCAGCGCTCTTTTTTCTCTGTTCTGAGACATCGCCCCATAAGAATGTACAGATCTCCCCGACAGCTTCCCTGTCCTGCTTTTATCTCCCCCTCTGGGGCATGCCCTGTCCCCATATAGTACAGGAGGGCGCCAATGGCATAGATGTCGGTCCTCTCATCCAGAGTCCCTCCCTCGTACTGTTCGGGGGCTGCAAAGCCTTTTGTTCCATAGCAAACAGATCGTTCCTGGCTCAAAGACGCCAGTGCCGCCTGATCAAAATCAATCAATTTTAATTGTTCCCGGCAGATTAGAAGATTCCCGGGGTGGAGATCTAAATATAAGATTGGATTTGGTTTGAATGAATGCAGATAATTCATGATCCGGCAAAGCTCAATTCCCAGACGGATAAGCTCTCCCGTTTGCAGACTGCCCGTTCTCTCAATTCGGGCATACAACGACTCACCGCACAGATATTCCTCGATGAGATAATAATAATTTTCGTCAATTTCCAGATCGTAGATGATCGGGATTCCCGGATGGCGCAGCCGCTTCAAAAGCGCTGCTTCCTGAATGAAACCGCTCTCTGTCCGCCTGACACGCTTAATCGCTCTCTCTTCATCAAGCCCCAGATGCCTGGATAAAAAAACAGTTCCGCTCCGACCGCGTCCGATCACACGTTCCAGCTGGTATTTTCCAAATAGAACGGCTGTTTCCGTACCGCGCCTCCTTTCGGTCTATACCACCTCTCAAGATTCATTGTATACGATCCCCTCAGTTCCCGCAACCGTTTTTAGAAAGATTTTATGCTTTTTTTTCATATTCAAATTGCCAAGTGATTATATTATATAGTATGATGAATACCAAGGTTCCAAAGTCCAAAACATGAGTAAGCAGCCTTTTTCCGCAGAAAAATGAGCGGATTACGAATGTCTTGCAAAATTGCGGAAGTGCGAAGCACGGAGCATTCGGTATCTTAACCACCCAAAAGACAAGGAAGTGAAAAATCCATGAAAATAGAACGCATCAACGAAAACCAGATCCGCTGCACCCTGACAAGCAGCGATCTGAGCGCCCGCAACTTAAATCTGGGCGAACTCGCCTATGGCACGGAAAAGGCGAAAAAACTGTTCCATGAAATGATCCAGAAGGCATCGAATGAAGTCGGCTTCGAGGCGGACGATATTCCTCTGATGGTGGAAGCAATTCCGCTCTCCAGTGAGAGCATCATGCTGATCATTACCAAGATCGAGGATCCGGAAGAGCTGGACACCCGCTTTTCACGCTTTTCCCCGGGAAACGAGGACGAGCCTCTGACAGCGCTTGCCAATGAGCTTTTAGAGGGCGCGGACGGGCTTTTAAGCCTGTTTACTGACAATGGCAAAAATACCGCCGCAAGCCCGCTGACCGGTTCGGACGCGCCTTCCACTGAAAAGGCAGAGCCAGGTCCCAAACTGCCGGCAGCGCGTATTTTTACTTTCGGCTCCCTCGACGAGGTCTGCCGGGCAGCGCGCATCGCAGCTCCAGTCTGCGAAACACCGAACACGCTTTATAAACACCCGTCCGACGGTCGTTACTACCTTGTTGTCCGCCAGACAGCCGACAGCACCGACGCATTCAACCGCCTGTGCAATCTCCTGTCCGAGTACAGCGAACCATTAAAGACTGCCGCTGCCCCGAATGCATTTGAGGCATACTATGAGGAGCATTATGAAACGATCATCCGGGAGCACGCACTCTCAACGCTCTCGACCTTGTAGGAATACTGACTTCCAGAAAAATCGGTTTTTTCCATTGCTTCTATTTTAGAACATGAAAACCATCAATTTCTCCTTGAATATTTCGCATTTTTAGTATAGAATATAGCCAAACGCATAAATATAAAAGGAGGATTTTATCATGGCATTTGTAATTACTGATTCTTGTGTAAGTTGTGGTTCCTGTGCTGGCGAATGTCCAGTTGGAGCAATCTCTCAGGGAGATGGCAAATACGAAATCGACGCTAACAGCTGCATCGACTGCGGTACATGTGCAGGCGTATGTCCGACCGGCGCTATCGAGCAGGGCTAATTAAACACAAACAAAAACGAAATATCTACATAAAAAAGCCTGTCGTTTCCGACAGGTTTTTTTATGCCCTTTTGCAGAACTTATCACATCTTATTCCCATTCCGTCCAAATTTCTTTTTCTTTACACGGGACCGGAAAAATGGAAACCGCCCTGGCGCAGCAGCCGCTGCTTCCGCTCGCCCCTGGTTTTCCCGCTGATACGCGCGGATGACCTCGTCGAGGCGCTTGAAGCGCTCTTCCTCCCGCTCATCAGAGACCCTCATCAGGTATTCCAGCTCCTTCATCAATTTATCATGCACCAGATAGCTGACATCCTGGCTCAGTTTTTCGCTGTTTTCCTCGATCGCGCGCCCGATGACCTGGTTCATGATCTCCTGAAACTGGCGCATCTTCTCCCCCGCCAGAGGCTGGGAAACCTCTGCCTGCGGCAGTTCTGTTTCCTTGTTTTCTACCTCTGTATTTTTTTTCATTTCCATATTTTCCTGCCTGCTCATGTTACGCTCTCCTGTTCCCGTTTCCCGGAAAACCGCCTGTGCCTGCGCTTCCAGAAGCGCTTCCGGTTCTGTTTTCTGATTTTCTTCCACTTTTCCGAGGATTCCCCGTATGGCTTTCAACTGGTACCCCTGTTCCTTCAACTGCTTGATCTGACGGAACAGCTGGATATGAAACTCCGTATAGTACCGATGCCCCAGTTCATTTCTCGGAATCGGAAGCCCCAGCTCGTCCTCCCAGTACCGGAGCACGTGAGCCTCCACCTGCACCTGTCTGGAAGCATCCGAAATCAGGTAATGCTTGTTCTTATTCATTCTGCTTGTCCTCCCCGGTACCTTACTACTACTATATGCGGGGTTCAAAATAAATATGAATAGCATTTACATAAAAAAGAATGTGCCTTGGCGCATCCTCGCGGAGCGTTTTTTGTTTCATAGGACGTAATTTCCTATGAAATTAAAAATTGCCTACGCCAATGGGATTTTTGCCTGCTGACCCATGTTTTCGTGCGGTCAGCGTAGTAAATGAGCAGACCTACTGAACAGTTACCTATTTCCATCTACAGCTTCTTCTCAAAGCACCAGTAATCATGCCCCTGCAGCACATACTCACCGACCTTCTCAAAGGCCAGCTTCTCGTACGACCGCAGCGCTTTCACATTGTCCTTCGCCACCAGCATATGGGCACTCTTGCAGCCGCGTCTTCTAAGTTCCTCCATCGCGCCTGCCAGAAGCTCGCGTGCGATGCCTCGGTTCTGGTACTTCTCCGCCACACCCAGTCTGGAAATTTCTGCCGACGGCTGCAGCTCCTCCGACCAGCAAGCAATCGATTCCACCTCCGGATCATCATCGATCGAAACCAGCCCTGCGATCTCCCCCGACACATCATCCCGGATACAAAAAAGCGAATCCCTAGAAAAATCCGACTGTAGCTCCGGCTCCCCTGGATAGATGTCCGTCCACGCGCAGAACTCGGTTCCAGCTAAGGCACGGTAAAAATGGCGGACGGTGTCCAGATCCGATTCTTTTATCAATTCAAGCATTTCTCATATTCCTTTTTACATAATAATATTTATCCAAAAAAAAGGGACTGGATGAAAATTGCAGAGTCGGCGTTCCAATTATGAATTGTACGAATCTTGAACACACGCGTCCGAACAGGGCGAATGCAGTCCGCCATGGGCGAACACGTGTAGTGAAAGCAAGCGCACAATCATCACCGGAGACGCAGACGGTGCAATTTCCATCCAGTCCCATCCCTTACACGATTCTATCGTTATTTCGCCAAATTCGCAAACTTCGTCAGCTCCGGTCTCCACATCAGCTGCACCGTTCCAATCGGACCATTACGCTGTTTGGCAATGATTACCTCCGCGATATTCGGCGTATCCGTATCCTTGTTGTAATAATCATCACGGTACAAAAACATAACCACATCGGCATCCTGCTCAATCGCACCAGACTCACGCAGATCCGAAAGCATCGGGCGGTGGTCCGGACGTGTCTCGCAGGCACGGGAAAGCTGCGACAGGGAGATAACCGGCGCATTCAGCTCTCGCGCCAGCGCCTTTAGTGAACGGGAAATCTCCGAGATCTCCTGCTGGCGGTTCTCTCCGCTCTTTCCGCTGCCGCTCATCAGCTGTAAATAGTCGATGATGACAAGGCTTAAACCGTACTCCAGCTTCACCTTGCGGCATTTCGAGCGCAGCTCCGAGATCGAGATACCCGGCGTATCATCGATAATCAGCTTGGAACTTCCGATCGTGCCGATGCCTTCCACGACGGCATCCCAGTCGGAATCCGTCAGCGTACCGGTACGCAGCTTCTGGGAATCGACATTCGACTCCATCGACAGCATACGGTTGACCAGCTGTTCCTTCGACATTTCCAGGCTGAATACCATGCACGGAAGCCCTTTTTTGACCGCCACATGCTCGACGACATTCAGAACAAACGCCGTCTTACCCATCGAAGGACGCGCCGCAATCAAAATAAAATCGGACGGCTGGAATCCCGACGTCCGGTAATCCAGATCGATAAATCCGGTCGGAATACCCGTGACGGTGCTGTTGCTCTTCGACGCCGCCTCAATCTTTTCCAGAACATTCAATGCCACCTGCCGGATCGGCACAAACTCTCCGCCTCCGCGGCTCTGGAGCAGGTCAAACACCGATTTCTCCGTGTGCGCCAGAATATCCTCCAGCTTGTCCCTTCCGCCGTAGCAGAGATTTTCAATCTCCTCATTCACTTTTATCAAACGGCGCAGGACTGCCTTTTCCCGCACGATATTGGCATACGATTTGACATTGACCGAGGTCGGCACAGATGTCATGATATCCCGGACAAAGTCCAGGCTGCTGACCTCCGGCGGAACATCTTTTTCGCGCAGCCGATTTTGAAGCGTCACCAGATCGACCGGCTTTCCTTCGTTGAAAAGCTCGACCATCGACTCAAACATAACGCCATACTGGTGCTGGTAAAAATCGGCGCCTGTGATAATCTCAGACGCCGCGATAATTGCTTCCCGATCCATAAGCATGGATCCGATGACTGACTGTTCCGCCTCTACACTGTGCGGGAGAACCCGCTTTATCAGGGCTTCATCCATGATTCAGTCCTCCATATTAAGCTTCTACAACCTTTACTGCCAGTTTTCCGGTTACTTCTTTGTGAAGCTTGATCGGAACTTCGTGTGTGCCAAAGGTCTTAATCGGCTCCGGCAGAACCAGTTTCTTCTTGTCAATATCCAGATTTAACTGATCTTTGATCGCCTTTGCAATCTCCTTGGAAGAAACAGATCCGAATGCTTTTCCGCCCTCGCCTGCCTTGATGGACAGGGTGATGGACTTATCCTCCAGATGTTTTGCCAGATCCTTCGCTGCTGCCAGGTGCTCTGCCGCGATCTTCGCCTCATTTGCCTTCTGCAGCTTCAGATCATTTAAGTTCTTCGGTGTTGCCTCGATTCCCAGTTTCTTTGTCAGAATAAAGTTGCGTCCATAGCCGTCGCTTACCTTTACAATCTGACCTTTTTTGCCAAGTGCCTTTACATCCTCTAATAATACAACTTCCATCGTTATATTTCTCCTTTCTCCATCATATCCGTAATGAGATCTTTTAATTTCTCTCTGGCTTCATCGATCGTCGCACCCTTAAGCTGTGCGCCCGCAATCGTGCGGTGTCCGCCGCCGCCCAAGCGCTCCATGATAATCTGCACGTTGATCTCATCGATCGAACGCGCGCTGAAATAGATCGTGTCGCCCATCTGCGTCAGGATAAATGACGCCTTGATGCCTACAATATCCAGCAGCTCATTTGCCGCCTGTGCGCCAACCACGGTAGGACTTTCAAGTCCTTCGGACGGACACACGGAAATCGCAAATGCGCCGTGATAAATCTCTGCTTTCTGGATCGCCTCAGCTCTCGCCCGGTAGTCCTCCAGCCGGTCGCGGAACAGCTTTCTCACACGCACGACATCCGCGCCGTTTCTACGCAGGAACGCCGCCGCCTCGAAGGTGCGGACACCTGCCTGGTTCATGAAATTGTTTGTGTCAATCACGATACCGGCGTACATCGCATCCGCCTCCGCCGGCTTGATCTTGATGCCGTCGTCGCCGATGTACTGCAATACCTCGGCTACCATCTCACACGCCGAAGACGCATACGGCTCGACATAAGATAACACCGCATTGTCGATGATCTCGCTGCTCTGGCGGTGATGGTCGAGCACCACGATCGTTTTGATCTGCTTGAGCAATTCCGGTGCCTCCGTGATACTCGGGCGGTTGACATCAACCACAACTAACATCGTGTTGGAATCCGCCCACTCCGCCGCTTCCTCGCCGGTTAAGAACAGATCCTCCGGGTAATCAGAACTGTTTTCAAACCGCGCCATCATCGGTTTCACGGAAGAATTGACCCCATTGATGACGATCCGCGCCTTTTTATTAAAAGAGGTCGCAATCCGCCAGATACCAATCGCCGCGCCAAAGGAATCCGTATCGCCGATCTTGTGTCCCATGATCAGCATCTTATCCTTCGTATCCATCAGTTCGCGCATCGCATGCGCTTTAACACGCGCCTTGACACGGGTCGTTTTTTCCAGCTGCTGCGATTTGCCGCCGTAGTAGCGGATCTTCGTGCCATCCTTGACGACCGCCTGATCGCCGCCGCGTCCCAGCGCCATATCAATCGCCGTTCTCGCATACTCATAGTTGCGGATGTAGCTGTCGCCGTTCATACCCATACCGATACTCAGCGTGACAGCCATATCATTTCCGATATTAACCGTCTTGACATCCTCCAGGATCGAAAAGCGGCTCTCCTGAATCTCTTTCGTGTACTGCTGCTTGATCACAAACAGATACTTGTCATTTTCCAGCTTCTTGACGATACCTTCCATCGCCATAAAATACTTCGTAATTTTCCGGTCAATCAGGGCAACCAGCAGGGAACGGCGTACCTCCTCGACACTCTCCAGCGCCTCGTCGTAGTTGTCGAGATAGATAAGTCCCGCCACCAGACGCTGGTTGTTGATCTGCTGCTTGCAGCGCAGAATCTCCGTCTCATCGCAGAGATACAGCACTAAAAGCATCTCGCCGCTGTCCTCGTCCACCGCGCCAAGCTTCATACCTTCCGTCTCGCTCAGCGCCACCTGCTGGATATCGATCCGGTAAAATCTGCCGTCAAATGAAGAATGAACGCTCGTTTTTTCATCCATCTCATCTAAAACTTCCCGTGTCAGTTCCGGAAAGACCGCCGCGATATTCTTACGGCAGTTTTTATCTTCCCCGACGATCTCCGAAAAGGAGTGGTTCAACCAGAGGAAATGTCCCTCTGTGTCCGCGATGGCATACGGCACCGCCATCTCATAGAGGAGCTGTTTCTGCACCCACGCATACTCCGCCGAAAACTCCACCAGTCCGCCCATCAGACGTTTTCTCCGGTACATGAACAGCCAGAGTGCCACCAGCACATATATAACCGTAAATCCGGACATCACAAGACCGGCAGCCGGGCTCACAATCCCAACTGCCAGGTTCGCCGCCAACAGGAATACCGACAGTATGATCGGCCACTGCAGATACGTCCGCAGCTGACCTCGTATTTTCATATTTTCCTTCATCTCATTCTCCCGTGCATACAATGTTGCTGTCCATGTGCCGGTTTTCAAAATACCTGCCATGAGCAGTAACGATAAAGCAACCAAAATGACTTGATGCCCCTTATTATAGCATAGTGAGGGGGATTCGTCCAGACAATCCCCCCATTGACAAACCAGAGCCGCCGTGCTACACTTGCCACAAATGAATGAGGGAGCTCGTGAGCGGGCTGAGAGGAAGTCATCCAACTTCGACCTTTATAACCTGATTTGGGTAATGCCAACGTAGGGAATATACGCGATGACATGAAAAACAATCGATATATCTATCCGAATGTTTCAGCAAATATACCTTGTCTGACCTGTACCTGCGCGGTACAGGTTTTTTATTTTACCTGCGCTCGTATATCTTTTACGAAATGGATCATACATATGGCTTTACTGTATCCCCTTTCTTTCAGGAAAAGGAACTCTCTTCTTCAAATTCCCATTTTAGATTTTTAGATTCCGCTCACTTCCCTCCGAAAAAGGAGGACTACGCATGAACTACACCACACAGATGGATGCCGCCCGCAAGGGAATCCTGACGAAGGAGCTTCTGGCGGTTGCCCAAAAAGAGCAGATGGAACCAGAAAAGCTGGTCAAACTGGTTGCTGCCGGACAGGTCGTGATCCCGGCAAATAAATGTCACACCTGCCTGGATCCGAACGGAATCGGCTCCGCACTCCGCACAAAAATCAACGTCAACCTCGGAACCTCCCGCGATTTAAACGACCTTGACATGGAGCTTCAAAAGGTCAATGACGCGGTTGCCATGGGCGCAGAATCCATCATGGATTTAAGCTCCTTCGGCGATACCCAGAAGTTCCGCCGCAAGCTGACAGCCGAGTGCCCGGCCATCATCGGAACCGTGCCGATCTATGACGCTGTGGTTTATTACCACAAGCCACTGCGTGAAATCACATCGGAAGAATGGCTGCAGATCGCGGAAATGCATGCAAAAGACGGCGTTGATTTTCTGACTATCCATGTAGGAATCAATAAAAACACCGCCGAGCGCTTCAAAAAAATGAAACGCCTGACCAACATCGTCTCCCGCGGCGGTTCCATTATCTTTGCATGGATGGAAATGACCGGACAGGAGAACCCATTCTATGAGCATTTTGACCGCCTGCTCGATATCTGTCAGGAATACGACGTGACCTTGAGTCTCGGCGACGCCTGCCGCCCGGGCTGTCTGGAGGACGCAACCGACGTATCACAGCTGGAAGAGCTTCTGACACTCGGTGAGCTGACCCGCCGCGCCTGGGAGAAAAATGTCCAGGTCATGATCGAAGGTCCGGGACATATGCCGCTCGACCAGATCGCTGCCAATATGAAAATTCAGCAGTCCGTCTGCAAGGGTGCCCCGTTCTACGTGCTCGGTCCGCTGGTGACGGACGTCGCGCCGGGCTACGACCATATCACGGCTGCCATCGGAGGCGCAATCGCAGCATCCGCCGGTGCTTCCTTCCTCTGCTACGTGACCCCGGCAGAGCACCTTCGCCTGCCGAACCGTGACGACGTCAAAGAAGGTATCATCGCCTCCCGTATCGCCGCCCACGCCGCCGACATCGCAAAAGGTATTCCAGGGGCAAAAGAATGGGATCGCAAAATGGCGCAGGCACGCGCCCGGCTCGACTGGGAAGAGCAGTTTTCCCTCGCCATCGACCCGGAGAAAGCCCGCCGCTACCGCGCAGAATCAAAACCGGAAAAAGAAGATACCTGCTCCATGTGCGGCAATTTCTGCGCCGTCAAAAACATGAACCGGATCCTTTCGGGGGAGATTGTTTCAATTTTCGATGAGTAATCTTTACATAACTAATTAGGAGGTTTTTCCATGAATCACTCAACTGTATCTGCATCCACTGCATCGGCGCAGACTTTTTCCATCAAAAAAACAGCTCTGGCTGGCATGCTGGTTGCCTTAACTGTCGCTTTATCCGGCTTTTCCATTCCGATCGGTGCATCCAAATGTTTTCCGATCCAGCACCTTGTCAACGTCCTCGCCGGCGTCTTTTTAGGACCGGTTTATGGCGTTTCGATGGCATTTTGTGTCTCTCTCATCCGAAATATTCTGGGAACCGGCAGCCTGCTTGCTTTTCCTGGAAGTATGGTCGGCGCTTTTCTGGGCGCTTATTTATTCCAGAAAACCGGACGTTTCCTGCTCGCTTACCTCGGTGAAGTAGTCGGAACCGGCATCATCGGCGGTACGCTCTGCTACCCGGTTGCTGTCCTTCTGATGGGAAAGGATGTTGCCTTATTCTTCTACGTTCTCCCATTCCTGATGAGTACCGCCTGCGGAACCGCCATTGCATTTCTGCTGATTGAATTTATGCGCCGCATCGGGCTGTTTTCCTACTTAAAACGCCTGCTAAACGCACAGTAAAAGGAGGCGCTCACGATGCCAGACCAGGCTGCCTGTTTATCCAGGGCACTCGCTTATTATCCAGAGCGGGTACGAAAAACCGCGCCGCTCATCCACTGTATCACCAATTATGTGACTGCAGGCGATGTTGCCAACCTGCTCCTCGCCGCGGGCGCCTCCCCAGTCATGACCGATCATCCGGCAGAGACAGCCTCAACTGCCTCTGCCAGCGACGGGCTGGTGCTCAATCTGGGAACCTTAAAAATCGGCTCCGTCACTGCCATGATCCGCGCAGGTCAGGCAGCCAACCAGAAGGGGATTCCGATTATATTCGATCCGGTCGGCATCGGTGTGTCCGCCCACCGCAGACACGCCGCCCGCCGGATTCTGTCGCACATCTCCGTCTCCATCGTGCGGGGAAATTCATCTGAAATCCGGACGCTGGCGAATTTGTTTGGATATCCGGTGGAGAAGGAACAGCACGGGGTAGACACAGTTTCTATGCAAATGCCAGACGCACACGCAAGTTCCAACTCTATTTCAGAACGCCTCCGCACAGACACCCGTATCGCCCGTTTTCTCTCTAAACGTCTGCGGGCTGTTATCGTCTGTACGGGTCCCTGCGATCTGGTTGTCTGCGGTTCTAAAACCGCCCGCATCCACAACGGCTGCCCGGAGCTGGCGCAGATTACCGGAAGCGGATGCATGATGGATGGGCTGCTGGCGGCATTTGCAGCGGCTTCTAAATCTTATTTCTATCCTGCCGTCTGTGCCGTCACTGAAATCGGGTTATGCGGTGAGAACGCCGCAGCACAGATGCGTGCAAACGGCACCGGTCTTGGAAGTTTCCACACCTATTTCATGGATGCTGTCAGCCTGATGACCGGCGAACAGCTGCAAGGAGGTCAAAAAATTGAAATTCCAACGAAATAACTGCCTTTTATATGCGATCACAATGCCACACCGCCCCGGCATGCGTCCGCTGGAGGAACAGGTGCGCGAGGCGCTGGACGCCGGAATCACGATGCTGCAGCTCCGTGAAAAATATCTGTCCGAGGAAGATTTTCTACGGGAGGCGCTTTCCATCCGCAAACTCACCGAGCGCTATCACGTTCCTCTGATTATCAATGACAGCCTCTACGTCGCCATAAACAGCGGCGCCGACGGCATCCATATCGGTCAAAGTGACCTGCCCGCCCGCGAGGTGCGCGCCAAGCTGGGACCGGACAAGATTCTCGGCGTAACCGCCAAAACCGTTGCCCAGGCCCTGGAAGCAGAAAAAGCCGGAGCCGATTATCTCGGTTCCGGCGCTGTATTTCCAAGTCCAACCAAAACAGAGGCCATCCCGATGTCCCGTGAGACTCTGACCGCCATCTGCCAGTCCGTCTCCATTCCGGTTGTCGCCATCGGAGGAATCAACGCTTCCAATCTTTCCACCCTGGCTGGAACCGGCATCGCAGGAGCTGCGATTATATCCGGGATTTTCGGACAGCCCGATATCGGGGCTGCGGTCCGGGAGCTGCGAGAGTGCATTCATAAAAACCACCGCGTTATCCCCGCAGTACTCACCATCGCCGGTTCGGACAGCGGAGGCGGCGCAGGAATACAGGCAGATTTAAAGACCATCACCGCTCTGGGGCTCTATGGAACCAGTGTCATCACTGCGATCACCGCTCAGAATACGCTCGGCGTGCAGGCTGTCTCGCCTGCCTCCCCGGAAATATTAGCGGCACAGCTGGATTCGGTTCTTTCAGATTTAACTCCGCAAGCGATCAAGATCGGAATGCTGGGAAACAAAACTGCCGTTCAGGTTGTCGCAGAAAAACTAAGCGCCTATCCCGATATCCCGGTGGTACTCGATCCAGTGCTTATCTCCACCAGCGGACGCCCTCTGGCAGCTCCGGACGCCATCGCCGCCTCCCAGGAGCTTTTGTTTCCGCGCGCCACACTTTTGACACCGAATCTGCCGGAGGCTGAATTTTTACTTCAAATGCAGACGCATACATTGGACAATGACGCAGGCATAGAAGCTGCCGCCACCCGGCTGTCCCGTCAATTTCACACCGCGGTTCTTTTAAAAGGCGGACACCGGGAAAATCTGCCAAATACCGTCTGTGATGTTCTTTGTCAGCCAGATCAGACTCCACTCTGGTTTTCCAGTCCCCGGATCGAGAATCAAAACAACCATGGAACTGGCTGCACACTCTCATCCGCAATCGCCTGCGGTCTCGCCGCCGGACGTTCTCTGGAGCAGAGTATTCGTGATGCACGTTCCTATTTAAGTGGGGCATTAGCATTCGGATTAAATCTTGGAAATGGAAATGGACCGTTGTTTCATGGATGGAATCTTAGATAGGACATAAAAATAACCGCCCCAGGTCACCTAGCAAAACTTGAGCGGTTATTTTTGCTTAAAATTGTAATTGTTTCGTTATCCCTTACTTCACCGCCTGGCAAATCAACTCCACGCACTTCTCAATTCCCAAATCTCCGCTGTTCAGCATCAGATCATAGTTTTCTCTGTCGCCCCAGCGCTGATTCGTATAGTTTTCATAGTAGATCCGGCGGCGTTTGTCGGTCTGGTGCATAAATTCATCGATATGCTCTTCCAAATCCCCATATTCGTCAATCGCGCGGCGGAGCCGGATATCACGATCCGCATAAACAAAGACACGCAGTACATCCGGACGGCTTCTCAGAATATAATCAGCACATCTTCCGATAAATACGCAGCTTCCGCGCTTTGCCGCCTCCTCGATCGCCTTCTTCTGCGCCACATAGATCTGCTCTGTCAATGGCAGTTCACTGAGCTTCGGCTCCTTCGGATAGGAAAGTCCATACAAAGTTCCCATCGCGAAATTGTAAAGCAGGCTGTTTGTCAGGCGCTGCTCACGATCTGCAATAATTTCCGCTGGAAAACCGATCTCCTTCGCAGCAGCATCGATCAATTCCTTATCATAAAATTCCATTCCCAGTTTTTTAGCGGCAACCAGACCAATCTGACGACCTCCGCTTCCATATTCACGACTGATAGTGATAATCTTTTTCTCCATACAACTGCCTCCTCCCTGTTCCTCCGGAATCTCCCTCTTTTTTCTGTCTTTAGTATAACACACACTCTGAAATTGTTCAAGTTTAGTCACACCCGCTTCTTATTTTTCTGTATTTTATTCCATATATGCGATTATTTCTGTTTTCTTTTGCCTTTATTTTTTCTTTCCTTCTTAGTTTCTATAAAATGTGAACCAACTTCTTCGTTTCATTCAGCAAAAAAAGATGGATGAAAGCGTTTTATGTATTCCACTTTCACCCATCTGTCCTTCATTTTAAATATTATTTTATCTAAACAGTCATTTTTACAGCCAGACGCTTTTTACTCTCCTAACCGGTAAATTTCGCGGCGCAGCTTCGGTCCGATCAAAGCTGTGAAAATGATTTTGACTGCATCGCCCGGCAGATACGGGATAACGCCCACACCCAGTCCGGCTACAAAGGTCATGTTAAGCTGACCTGCCAGCCATACCGTTCCGAAAATATAGCAAATCGCCAGTCCCAGTACCATGCCAACGATATGCAGGGCTACTTTGCCCGGAAAATGATCCACAAAAAATCCAACAATCAGCGCCATCAGGATAAATCCGACGAGATAGCCGCCGGTCGGTCCTGCCAGCTTACCGACTCCTGCCGTAAATCCGGAAAATACCGGAACGCCCACCATGCCAAGCAGCATATAAATCAGGTAACTCACCGTGCAGGCTTTCATTCCCAGCACATATGCTGCCAGATAAATGGCAAGATTTGTAAAGGAAATCGGAACCGGGCTGAATGGAAGCGGAATCGAGAACGGTCCCAGAATACAGGTTACCGCCGTCATCACGCCAATCAGCGCCATCCGTTTGGTTGTAAAGTAAGGTTTGTGCTCCGCTTCTGCGGAAAGTGTTTTACTCATGATATGGATACCCCTTTTTTATAATGTGAATCCCATCGCCGCCAGCATCTCCTGGTCCTCGCTGATGCGGTTTCCGGAGGTTGTCAGCATATCTCCGGTGATGGCTGCGTTTGTGCCGGAACGGAATGCCTGTTCGCCGGAATGTTCCATTGAATTTCGTCCTGCTGCCAGACGGACCATCGCGGTCGGATTGATATAACGGAAAATGGCAATCGTCCGCAAAATCTCATCCTCCGAAAGCGCTGCCTGATGTTCCAGCGGCGTGCCCGGAATCGGACGCAGGATATTGATCGGAATTGACTTGATCCCGAGCTCGCTCAGCGTGATCGCCATGTCGATCCGGTCTTCCCAGGTTTCTCCCATGCCGATGATGCCGCCGGAACAGACGGAAAGCCCTGCCGCCTGCGCGCGCCGGATGACCTCCAGCTTGTCCTCAAATGTATGTGTTGTACAGATATTCGGGAAATTTCTCCGGGAAGTCTCAATATTGGCATGATACCGTCCCACGCCCGCCTCTTTCAGACGGTTGAAATCTTCCTGTGACAGAAGTCCGTGGGAGGCGCAGAGCTCTACCTTGCATTCCTTCTTCATAGCGCGGTATGCCCGAAGCGCCTTCTCCATCTCCGCTCCCGTCAGCGCACGTCCCGCCGTCACGATGGAGTAACGATGTACTTTCTTCGCCTCATGACGCTTGCAGTCCTCCAGAATCTCCTCTGGCTCCAGAAATGGATATTCTTCCACCTTCGTATGATGACAGGCTGACTGCGCGCAAAACTTGCAGTCCTCGCCGCAGCGTCCGCTTCGTCCATTAATGATAGAACACAGATCCACATGGTTTCCGCAGAGCTCCTTCCGGATTTTATCAGCTCCCGCACAAAGCTCATCCAGATCCTCACTCAATAAAAAGCTTAAATCCTCGCCCCGTTTCAGACGGCGTCCCTTTATAATCTCTTCTGCCAGTTGTAAACTCATATCTTCTACTCCTTATCAAAATCAAAGCACTTTTTTCTTTGGTTATCCTTCGATCAAACTTAAAAATATCTCATTTTTCTCATTTAGCTAACTTTCGCTATTATAAACCGTTGATTTTCAAATGTCAACACACTAGATTAATATAGTTTACATTCTGGTGTCTGCGAAATCTAGAAACTGCTTCGCGCGAGTACGCATCCTCGCGGAGCGTTTTTTTCATAGGACGCAATTTCCTATGAAAAAAGCTGCTGTCCGACAGGCATTCCCATCGTCCAGCAGCTTTATCCGCCTTTATTTCTAAGTTTCTAATTATTTACGCTCTTTCTGTTCATTTCTCCGCCCAAATTTCCTACCTGACCGGCTCCAGTGCCCCCATGCTCCGTTTCAAAATTCCCTTCATATAGGCAATCAAAATCCCATAATTGGTCATCGGGATCTCCTGATCGGCAGCGCTGCGAAGACGGCTCTTCATCTCCCGCGCATTCAGCATACAGCCGCCGCAATGAACGATCAGCTTATAACCGGACACATCCTCTGGAAATTCCGTCCCCGATGTAAAATGAAACTCCGGCGCTTTTCCCGTGTACTGGCGGATCCAGTCCGGCAGCTTCTCCGTGCCGATGTCACCGCACTGGCGATGATGCGTACAGCCCTCAGAAATAAGAATCGGATCTCCGTCCTGTATCATTTCCAGCGCTTTGGCGCCCTCCGCTGCCTGTTTCAGATCCCCCTTATACCGCGCAAACAAAATGGAAAAGGAAGTCAGACGCACCTGCGGCGGCGTCAGCCGGTCTACCAGCGGAAATACCTGGCTGTCCGTGATTACCAATGCCGGAGCTTCTTTCAATTTTGCAAACGTCTCCGAAAGTTCACTTTCCCGGCAGACAAACGGCATCGCACCGATGTCCAGCAGATCCCGGATGACCTGCTGCTGCGGCAGAATCAGCCGCCCCTTCGGCGCCGCCTTGTCAATCGGAACAACCAGAATTACCGTATCAAACGGTTTTACTAGATCAGCAGCCAGCCGTTTTTCATCCGTCTCCTGTGACGTAAGACGTGCCATTTGCTCTTTTAACTGCTGGATTCCTTCTCTCGTCCGGGCACTCACATAGGCGGTATGTTCCACAGCCGGTTCCTGTTCCGATTTTCCCGTCAGCAAATCCATCTTATTGTAAACCACCAGATACGGGATTTCCTTCTTCTCAAACAGCCGGATCATCTCTTCTTCCCAGCTGCTGATTCCTTCCACCGCATCCACCACCAGGACTGCCAGATCCGCCTTATTTAAGACTTGACGAGTCTTGCCAACTCTCTTTAAGCCCAGCTCGCCCTCATCGTCGATTCCAGGCGTGTCGATGATAACCACCGGACCGAGCGGCAGAAGCTCCATCGATTTATAGACCGGATCGGTCGTCGTCCCCCGGATGTCCGACACGATCGCCAGCTCCTGCCCGGTCACCGCATTGACCAGACTCGATTTTCCCGCATTTCTCCGTCCAAAAAACGCGATATGTACCCGCTCGCCGGACGGCGTCTCATTCATTCCCATTTTGATCCTCCTGATTTAGTTAAAACCTGAAATCCCGCTGCCCCTTTTCAATTTCAACCAGATTTTTTCTCACGATCTCCTGCACTTTTTCTTTCGGAATCGAACCGATCTCCGCCTGAATCAGCTTCTCTCCAATCTCTTTCGTCCCCGGCGCCGCATAATCCTCCAGATACTCCTTGAGCGTCATCAGCGCATTCGGATGACAACAGTTCTGAATCTGCCCGCTCTTGCACAGGCTCATAAAGCGGTCGCCCGTCCGTCCTTCCCGGTAGCACGCCGTACAGAAGCTTGGGATATAGCCTAATTCCATCAGCCAGCGGACCACCTGGTCGAGTGTCCGGTTGTCGCTCACATCGAACTGCGCCGAATTTTCCTCCTCCGGCTCTTCCTCTGCATATCCGCCGACACTGGTGCGGGAACCGCCGCTGATCTGCGATACGCCCAGCCGCAGCACCCGCTCCCGACAGGCTTTGCTCTCTCTCGTTGAGATAATCATGCCCGTGTACGGAACTGCCACCCGAATGCAGGCTACGATCTTCTCAAAAATATCGTCGCTGATGCCGTTGTCAAAGGTCGATGGGTCGATATCGTCCGCCCGACGGATGCGCGGCACACTGATGGTGTGCGGACCAACACCAAAAACTGCCTCCAGATGTTCCGCGTGCATCAAAAGTCCTGCAAATTCATACCGGTACAACTCCAGACCAAATAAAACGCCGATTCCTACATCGTCGATACCGCCCTCCATCGCGCGGTCCATCGCCTCCGTGTGATAACAGTAATTGTGCTTTGGTCCCGTCGGATGCAGGCGCTCATAGCTCTCCTTATGGTACGTCTCCTGGAACAGGATGTACGTTCCGATTCCCGCCTCTTTCAGCTTCCGGTAATTCTCCACCGTCGTCGCAGCAATATTGACATTGACCCGGCGGATCGCCCCGTTTTTATGCTTGATACTGTAAATTGTCTTGATACTGTCCAGCACATATTCAATCGGATTGTTGACCGGATCCTCGCCCGTCTCCAGCGCCAGACGTTTATGTCCCATATCCTGAAGCGCAATTACCTCCCGGCGGATTTCCTCCTGCGTCAGCTTCTTTCTGGCAATGTGCTTGTTTTTCATGTGGTATGGACAGTACACGCAGCCATTCACGCAGTAATTCGACAGATACAGCGGCGCAAACATGACGATCCGGTTTCCGTAGAAATCCTGCTTGATCTGGCGCGCCAGCTCAAAGATCTCCTCCACCTTTTCCGGGATCTCGCAGTCAAGAAGCACTGCCGCCTCGCGGTGGCTCAGCCCTTTTCGAAGCCGCGCCTTCGCCAGAATCTGGTCAATCAGTTCCACGTTGTTTTTGTTCTTCTCGGCATAGGAAAGAGTCTCTAAAATTTCCTCATGATTGATAAATTCCTCTGCCTTTTGGGATGATGGGTTGTAATTGTAACTCATAGTTTCTTCTCCTTTTCTTACAGGTCAGGATGATAGCTGTCATGTTTTCCTCCGGAATTTTCAATTTCAAAAATGCCAGCATGGTCAGCCGTCCATCGCGTCCTTCCCCGTCAGTTTATTTATCTGTAAGCATCTTTCGATGCCAACAAACCAAATCGCAGGCTTTTACCCCTTATAATCTCCCCGGTCGATGACTACCTCGTACCCGATGCTTTCCATGCGCCTCTTCATGCAGTTGATGCACTCCGCCGCCTCGTCTCCCGTGCAGATTTTATTGTCATAGAGCATATATTTGGCGCGCACCCCGACCGGAGACAGGTTCGGCATCACGACGTTTCCGCCTGCCAGAATCCCCAGTTCGCGTCCCATCGGATGAATCGTTCCGAGCGCTGTCGTCGCCGGAAGCAGCACTTTCGGCTTCAGCAGGCGAAGCAGCCCTAAAAGAAACAGTGTCTCTTCCAACGTTCCTGCCGCCTCCCCGCCAAACGGAGTGTCGTGCTGCGGAATAAACGGACCGATTCCCACCATTTCCGGATCCAGTTCTTCGATAAAACGCATATCTCTCGCCAGACAGCGCGCCGTCTGGTGCGGCGAACCGACCATAAAACCGCATCCGGTCTGATAACCAAGCGCCTTTAAATCACGCAGGCACTGCATCCGGTGTTCAAATGACATCTCTGCCGGATGCAGGCTCGCGTAATGGCACGCGTCCGCCGTCTCATGGCGCAGCAGATACCGGTCCGCCCCTGCCTCTTTCCAGCGTTTCAACGTATCATACTTCTTTTCTCCGAGCGACAAAGTAATCGCACAATCTGGAAATCCTGCCCGGATCGCCTGCACCATCTCCATCACCCAGTCGTCCGTCATCGCCGGATCCTCACCGCCCTGCAAAACAAAGGTGCGGAATCCCAGCTGATAACCATTCTCACAGCAGGAAAGAATCTCCTCCCGACTCAGGCGGTACCGGCTTGCATTTCGGTTGCTCCTTCGGATGCCGCAATAAAGACAGTCGTTTTTGCAATAATTGCTGCACTCAATGAGTCCCCGCACATACACCGCTTTTCCGTACTCTCTTTCCCGGATGCAACGCGCTTTTTCAAAGAGGTAGTCCGCCAGCTCCGGTGAACGTCCCTCGATCAGACTGACCCACTCATCCTCCGTCAGGGACTCCCCCGCTTCCAGACGGTCAATCAATCTCTTTAATTCTGTAATCGTTTCTATCTGTTCAGCGCCTGGACGGACCGCCTCCCGCCACCAGTCAGACGGTCGAAGCCCCGCGCGTGTAAAATCTGCCATTCCGTCACCTCGTTTTCATTCCTGTGCTTCCGGTGCCTTCGAATACAGCGCCTTCGAAGAAATCCCCCGCAGCATCCCCAGCTTCCCGGACAGCGCACTGATCACATCACCCGGCGCGTCAATCACGACGCTGATAATATTCACGTTCCGTTTGTGGTAAGGAATCCCCATCCGCCCTACGATATACTGCCCGTACTGATGCAGCACCTTATTCAACTCTTCCGTATCTCCCGTCTGATCGACCACAATACCGATCACGGCAACTCTTGATTCTGTCTCCATGTTTTTCCCTCATATCTTCCTGTTTATCTGTCCAAATTTTTCTCTACAACAAATACCATTTCAAATATCTCTGCTAAAAACCATGCTGCAATCCTGTCCTGCAAAATCTTCCATCCACAGGCACCACTTTTTCCAGCCCCACCTTTCTATAGCGCAAATGGATCAAAAAGAGCCCGCGCAGACGCGGACTCCATCCATCTCAAAAAGGGTATACGAATCTCCATGAACCGCTCCCCTTTCCTTCAAGACCCGTCTCAAACGTCAGCATCGCTTTTCACCACTTCCAGCATCACCGGAACACTCGATTATTTCTGTTCCATTCCTTTTTGAAAGGTATCTACTGCCTCGCAAATCGGAATACTTGATAAAAGCGTATCACATTTACTGTAAAATTGCAAATAACACTTATATGCTTCCCCATAAAATGCTTCCCCATAAAAAACGGGCGTCGCCGATTTTCCACTCCAAAACCAGCAACACCCATCTTCCATTTTCCTAATTATTTCTTACAGAATCTTCCCATACCGTCCCAAAAAGCTCTTCGTTCTCTCATTATCCGAAGCAAACACCTTCTCCGGCGCGCCCTCCTCGACGATGAGTCCGTCTGCCATGAAGATCACGCGGTGGGAAATATCTTTCGCAAACGCCATCTCATGGGTAACAATCACCATCGCGATGTGCAGATCCGCTAACGACTTAATAACCTTCAATACTTCTCCCGTCAGCTCCGGATCCAGTGCGGAGGTCGGCTCGTCGAAAAACAGAATCTTCGGATTCAGTGCCAATGCACGGGCGATCGCCACACGCTGGCACTGACCGCCGGAGAGCTGGTACGGATAATAGTCCTCCTTATCCTCCAGACCCATTTTTTTCAGAAGCTCGCGCGCCTCTTTATAAACCGTCTCCTTGTCGCGCTTCTGCACATGGATCGGCGCGTCTGTGATATTTTTCAGCACAGAATAGTGCGGAAACAGGTTAAAATTCTGGAATACCAGACCGTACTGGCTGCGGATCTCCTTCATGTCCTTCTTGTCCGCATAGCTGACCTTGCCATCCGCGCCCGTCCAGGCTGCTCTCTTTCCTAAATATACGATCTCGCCGTGGTCCATCGTCTCCAGCATCGTCGCGCAGCGCAGAAGCGTCGATTTACCCGAGCCGGACGGTCCGATGATGGACACGATCTCGCCCTCGCTCACACTCAGTGAAATATCCTTTAAAACCGACAGATCGCCGAATGATTTTTCCACATGATTTAATTCTAACAGGTTCATTTTCCACATTCCTCCCGCTTCTATCGGTAATAATCCAGCTTTTTCTCAATCCATTCCATTGCAACCGCCACAACCAGATTGAAAATATAGTAAAAGACGGCTGCTGCCACAAACGGCATCATATTCGTCTGGGATGCCGCCAACGCCTTGGCGATTGAGAACATCTCCGCCACGCTCAACGTAAACGCCAGAGACGTATCTTTTACCAGCGTGATGACCTCATTCGTCACCGACGGAAGAATCCGCTTGATTACCTGCGGCAGGATGATCTTGAAGAAGGTCTGTGCCTTTCCATAACCCAGAATCTCCGCTGCCTCATACTGTCCGACCGGCATCGACTGGATGCCGCTGCGGTAAATCTCGGCAAAATATGCCGCATAGTTAATGACAAAACCGATGAAGGTAGCCCACAGACGGTAACTGCTGCCGACTTTGATGCGGAACAGATAATACGGTCCAAAATACACCACCATCAGCTGCAGCATCAGCGGCGTGCCTCGCATAATCGAAATATATACTTTTACAATCGTCTGGATCAGCTTGTTCTTCGACATACGCCCGAACGCGATCACGAGTCCTAACGGAAGTGAAAATAGCAGTGTGATCACAAAAATCTGTGTGCTGACTGCCATACCACCCGCAAGCTGTGTAATCATCTGCTGGAGTGTCATCTTACTCATAATTATCCCATACCTGCTTTCTAAAATGTAGATTCGTTACTGTTCACGCATACGTGCCCGGTAACGGAATGTGCTGTGACTTCACAGTTAAACACATAAACCGCGAATGGGGACTGCCATGAAATCATTCACAGCCGTCCCTATTCCTATTATTTAATAATGTTTCGTTTTTACAATCAACGATTAATTACTATTTGCCGATGGTAGTTACGTCCTTGCTAAACCATTTCTCAGAAACTTCCTGTAAGGTTCCATCCTCTGCCATCTCTTCCAGAGTGCTCTGAACTTTATCTCTTAACTCGGTGTTGCCCTTCTTGAAGCCTACGCCGTATTCTTCCTCAGAAAGGGAATCGTCCAGAATCTTGAAATCAGCGTTTCTCTGCTGAATCTGATAGCCAGCTACGATTACGTCCATCGCAATGGCATCAACGGCGCCCTGCTCCAGATCCATGAATGCGGTGTTGTAATCAGCGGTTGTCAGAAGCTCCTTGAAAGTAGCGGTCAGTTCCGGTGCCTCTTTTAAAGCTGCCTCTGCGGAAGAATCTGCCTGAACCTCTACGATCTTGCCTGCCAGATCCGCCTGGCTGTTGATATCCGAATCATTGGCTACGACAAATACCTGCTGGTTTGCCATGTACGGCTCAGTCCAGGTATAATCATCCTCACGACCCGTCATCGTAAATCCATTCCAGATGCAGTCGATATTGCCGGACTCAAGCTCCATATCTTTAGAATCCCAGGCAATCGGCTGTGCCTTATATTCCAGACCCAGACGTTTTGCAACTTCCTGTGCCAGCTCCAGGTCAAATCCGGTATACTCGCCGTCATCGCCTACAAATCCCATCGGTGGGAAATCCTGATCAAAACCAACAATCAGAGTGCCGCCGTCGGTTGTCTTCGCCTCTTCTGCGGTGGTTTCCTCTGCCTGGCTCTCAGCCGCTTCTGTGTCTGCTGCGGTTGTCTCTGCTGCGCTGTTGCTGCTGCCACATGCGGTCATGGAAAGTGCCATTACTGCAGCCAGCGCTGCGCTCACAAATCTCTTTTTCATAATTGGTGTCCTCCTCATTTTCAGACAGTGGAAGCCGTTCTCCCTTTGCCGGTTTCCGTCTCGCTTTTTAATATGCTACCATATTAGCATACTAAAGCGTTTTTGTAAAGCACTTATTTTCGAAATCTGTCTTTTTGTGTAATAGGAAATTCCATGGAATTTCCTATTATACAAAAAGGGATCCCACATGATCTCTCACATGGAATCCCAATCATTTTTATCCTCAATAATTGAGTGAAATTTGAGTAAAAATCTTCTTTTACCCTTAAAAAAACCTTATTTTACAAGGATTACTCGCAAACATACGGCATCAGGGACAGATGTCTTGCTCTCTTGATAGCTACAGTCAGAGCTCTCTGATGTTTAGCACAGTTGCCAGTGATACGTCTCGGAAGGATTTTTCCTCTCTCGGATACGTATCTCTTTAATTTATTTGTATCTTTGTAATCGATTTCGCCGTTCTTCTCGCCGCAGAATACACAAACTTTTTTTCTTCTACGCATACCGCCTCTTCTGATCTTGGAAGCGTCTGTTTTATCGCCTTTATTGAATGCCATTGGTCTTTCCTCCTTCACACACATCAGCCTGATGGCGCTCTCGCGCACTCCGTCCGCCGGGGGACCGATTCCCGAACCTAGTTGAACGGAAGGCCTTCGTCTTCTACTCCATCAGGAATATTCATGAATCCATCGCCGATTGCGCTGGACGGAGCCGGGCGCTCTGCCGGACGGTAACCGCCGTCGCTGTTGCCAGATGCCGCATTCTTGCTCTCTGCAAATTCCTGATCCTCTACAATCACTTCTGTCGTATATACTTTCTGGCCGTCACGATTGGTATAGCTGCCAGTCTGAATTCTTCCGGTTACTACGAGCTTGGTTCCCTGATGAAAATACTTCTCAGCGAATTCGCCTGCTCTGTCAAATGCAACACACGGAATGAAATCCGCTGTCTGTGCGCTGTCGTCTCCGTTTCCGCCTCTGCGGCCTCTGCGGTCTACTGCCAGCGTGTATCTGGCGATTGCCATAGCTCTCTCGCCCTGAGAGTATCTCACTTCCGGATCTCTCGTTAATCTGCCCATCAGAATTACTTTATTCATACGATCACTCTTTCTTTATCTACTCTTACGCATCCTGTCTTACGCATAAGTATCTGATAACCGGCTCCATGATGCGGATGTGGTTCTCCACCTCATTCGGGCATACGGAATCAGACTCGAAATGTACGAAGTAGTAGAATCCTTCTTTCATTTTCTGAATCTCGTAAGCAAGTCTCTTCTTGCCCCATTCATCAATGTCAGTTACTGTACCGCCGAAACGTGTGATGTAACCTGTTACTTTCTCCATCGCTGCGGCTCTCTCTTCGTCCTCGAGTTTTGCGCTAAGAACAACTGCTAATTCATATTTGTTCATGCTCTTTCTTACCTCCTTGTGGTCACTGACCCCCTGACTCCAGCAGGGAGTAAGGATTTTTGTGTTATATATTACCGAATATCTATGATACCAAAAAAGGAACGGCTTGGCAAGCACTTTTTCGAGATTTTCTATGTAAATTTTCTCGTTTTTTCCGGGCTTTCTGCCCCTTCTTACGGCATTCTTTTACTGACTGCCAGATCATGAAGCTGCCTGCATCTGTACGCCCACCCGCCGCTCTTATTCGGACTTCTCTCCCGCTTTTTTCAGTCCTCTGGTACTCTTTTCTACCAATGGTCGTGCCATCATCACCTGATGCCCGCAGCCGGCACATTTCAAACGGAAATCCGCGCCGACCCGCAGGATCTCCCACTCATGGCTGCCGCACGGGTGCGGCTTTTTGAGTTTTACAATATCTCCAACCTCGTATACCATTTCCTCTCTCCCCTGTTACTACCTTATACTCCGACCGCGTCCCCCAGCACCTTCCCGATGCTGTCGCTGATAACCAGATCCGCCTGACCATCGCGCGAGGTCGCTGATTTATTGATCAGAACCAGTTTATTTCCATGATAATAATCAATCAGCCCCGCTGCCGGATACACCACCAGCGAGGTGCCGCCGATGATCAGCATATCTGCCTTGCGGATATGGGCAATTGACCGCTCAATTACCTCATTGTCCAGTCCTTCCTCATACAGCACGACATCCGGCTTGATCACGCCGCCGCAGCCGCACTTCGGCACGCCCTTCATCTTCAAAATATCATCCAATCCGTAAAACCTGCCGCAGCGCGTACAATGGTTGCGGAGCACCGATCCGTGCAGCTCCAGCACCTCTTTGCTGCCTGCTGCCTGGTGCAGCCCGTCGATATTCTGGGTAATGACCGCTTTCAGCTTTCCTTCCTGCTCCAGCTTCGCCAGTGCCAGATGCGCCCGGTTCGGCTTTGCATTCGGGAACAGCATCTTATTGCGGTAAAACCGGTAAAATTCCTCTGGCTTTCTCATATAAAAGCTGTGGCTTAAAATCGTTTCCGGCGGATAGTCATACTCCTGATGGTACAGCCCGTCCGTGCTTCTAAAATCCGGGATATTGCTCTCGGTCGAAACACCCGCCCCGCCAAAAAATACAATATAATTTGACTCATTAATCCAATTTTTTAATGTGTCTGTCTCTCCCATCTGACGCACTCTCCTCTCCTTTTTCTGAAAACATAAAAGCGGTTGCTATTAGTTTACATAAAATCAGCACATTCTCTATCCTATACAATTACAGCACGCACTCTACACGATCTCATCCAGATACACGCCGTTCACCGTATCCACCTGTGCCAGAATCTCTGCCAGCCCCTTATTTTCAAGCTGTCCGCCCCAGATTTCTTCCGCTTTCCGGCAGCCAAACAGCCAGCTCACCAGCTCTTCCGGCTTCGTCTCCAGCCATATGGAAACATTTTCCGTGCAGCCGCAGGTATCCGGCTCCGGTTTCCGCGCCTTCAGGCTGGAACCTGTCTCCCCGATCGTCCAGACAAACTCACCGTTGTTCATTTCCAGAATCGGATCATTCATACGGATGCCCAGTGTGAGTATACGTTTTTCTTCTCCCTGCTGCTCTGCCTGTTTTAAGCCAAATGCCGCCAGCAGCGCCCCGATATTCGTCAGGCGCGCCATATTCCACGGCTTCTCGCCCGTCTTGACCGTGTATGCGTCCTCCGCATACAAAAGCCGGTGTTCACGGACTTCCCAGCCCCAGTAGGCATCCAGGCCAACCAGCCTGCCGTCCTGTTCCAGGAATTCCAACGTGCCATTTTCAGAAGCCAGCTCCTTGATGAGACGGCTCACATACGCCGCATCCCGGCGCGTATACATCTCATACCGTGCGCCCAGCCACTGTTCCATATAGACAGCAGCCCGCCCGCAGTCCTCCGGAGTATCCTGGCACACCGTGCGCGTCAGCGTCTGTTTCGCCTTCTCGGTCAGCTCATAGGATGCCACATTTCCGATGAAGGTAAATCCCATCGGCGCATACACAGCTGGGTTGACCGGAACCAGATACGTGATCGGCTTTCCGGCTGCCTCCTCGTCGTGAAGCATTTTCACAAATACGTCCCGGAAATGTCCCTCGCGGCGGCGGCTCTCCTCGGTCGCCACCCCGACCAGATAATCGAGCTTCCAGAGGCGTCCACGCAGCTTCACCGCATACGGATTGTACTGCACCATCGAAATCAGAAGTCCATTATCCTTTTTCACCAGAATCTCGTTATCCTTCGTCTTTTCCTTATAATAATACTCGATAAAACTCTCCGAATCTTCCGGGAAACACATATGCCAGAGATGCTTCGTCTCGTCCTTATCCTCCGCATCCAGATACGTCAGCACACTTCCCGCCGTCGTATTGGCGATCTGCTCCGCCCAGTGATAGCCCTTGCTGCCGTTTAACAGCTGTTCTACCAGATATTTGCGTGCATAATCCGCCGGATAATACGTCATTTTCGCCTTCCGGAGTCCCTCTAAGCCCATATCGTCCTCGCGGTTGACCCACTCAGCCTCAGGAAATTCCTCTATCAGGAACTGTTGGTTGATAAACTGGTACAGACCGTTGATCTCCGGGTTTGCCTTCTCAATATGGATAACCGCCATATGTTCCACCGGATTGTAGCTTCCGATCGTAAATGCCTCCATCTGACCGTCGATATACACGCCGCCCATGTGGATGCTGAATTCTGAACAGTTTTTCAGAATATCGTGAATGCCCTTTACCTCATAATCGAGATGTTCCTCGACCTCCTCGCCCTTCTGCTGTCTCCAGCGGTCCAGAAAAACCCAGACATCGTGGCTGTCCGAACAGCACAGACGGCGGTACTCATAGCGCCCCTCATATTCGCGCTTAAATGCGTTGACGCGGTTTTTCTTCTTATGCAGTTTCTTTCCTGCCAGGGAACGCATCGCATCGCCGTTGTAGAGATAATCTCTCGAATCGACCTGCTCTTCCACCAGATATTTGTCCTCCGGCAGATTTAAATATTTCACTGCATACTCATCCGCCAGATTGATAACCAGCGGATATCCCAGTTCTTCATTAAAATACTCCTCAATCGCCGCAAACGCCCCCGGCAGGTCTTCCTCCCGGCACAGCGGCATCGCGGAAAAACAACGTCCTTCATTCTCCATCAGCCATAAAAGCGCCTTATTTTCCCAGATTGCATAACGGACATTATAATAATCTTTCCAGACATAGCTCTCCAGAAATACGCTGTCGCACGTCATATTGTGGCGCATCGCGTAAAACGGAAGCATCTCCTGGATACTGTTAACTTCAATTTTTTTAAACTCTAAACTCATGAAACCTCCTGTGTAAAATCAAAGTGGGTTTTATTTGCCTTCTCATATTATACCATAAATACTAAATTCAGCTATCGCCTTTGGCTCTGCTTCATTAAGAATTTAGGTATGACTCGCACTAAGCTCGAAAACACCTCGCTAAGTGCTCATATTATACCACAAATTTCCTACTTAAAAACAAGGATTTTCTTCCCTTGACTCTATAATTATTGTAGACATTATAGTTATTTCTGATAAACTATACTCAGAAAATGATTTCTGCGGCATTTTCTTTCTGACGGCCGACGGCAGAGTCATCTATTTTTACCAGAAAGACGAGGATTTATTCATGGAAAAGAATCTCACCTCCGGCAGTGTGCTGAAAACAGTTATCTATTTCTCCCTGCCATATTTGTTATCTTATTTTTTGCAGACACTCTACGGCATGGCGGATCTGTTTATTATCGGGCAGTTTGGAGGCGTGGATGGGACGACGGCGGTCTCGGTCGGCAGTCAGGTCATGCATATGCTGACGGTTATGATCGTTGGTCTGGCGATGGGCGCAACGGTTCTCATCGGACGCGCGGTCGGCGCGGGTGACCGGAAGCTTGCGGCGCGCGGCATCGGTAACACGATTTCCTTATTTGCAGGTCTGTCCATTCTTCTGACCGGACTTCTGCTGACGGCGGTTCACGGCATTATCAGGCTGCTGTCTGTCCCGGAGGAAGCAGTAAACGGCACCGCGGCATATCTGATGATCTGCTTTGCCGGCATCCCGTTCATCACCGCCTACAATATCATCAGCTCTATTTTCCGCGGCATGGGCGACTCCAAAAGTCCGATGTATTTCGTTGCAATCGCCTGTATTATCAATATTGCGCTTGATTACCTTTTAATGGGCGTGTTTTCGCTCGGTCCGTCCGGCGCGGCGCTCGGCACGACCCTGTCACAGATGTGCAGTGTCCTGATCGCCCTGGTCGTAATCATTAAAAAACGGATGTTTCCGGGTTTTCGTCTCCGTGACCTCCATCTACATAAGACTACCATAGCCTCCATCCTGCAGGTCGGAATCCCAGTTGCATTTCAGGACGGCTTTATACAGGTTTCTTTTCTGGTTATTACCATGTTTGCCAACCAGCGCGGATTAAATGATGCGGCGGCGGTCGGAATCGTTGAAAAGCTGATCGGAATCCTGTTTCTGGTTCCATCCTCGCTTCTCTCCACGGTTTCCGCCCTCTCCGCTCAAAACCTGGGCGCCGGAAAACCTGAGCGTGCCCGTCAGACGCTGCGCTACGCGATCTGCATCACATTTTCTTTCGGGCTGGTCATCTCAATTGCCATGCAGTTTGCTGCCGGTGCCGCCGTCTCCCTCTTTACTGATGAGGCAGAGGTTGTCCGGCTCGGAACCCAGTATATGAAGAGCTATGTGCTGGACTGCATGATCGCCGGTATCCATTTCTGCTGCAGCGGTTTCTTCTGCGCCTGCGGACTGTCCGGGCTGTCGTTCCTGCACAACTGCATCTCGATCGTGGTAGCGCGCATCCCGCTCGCATGGCTCGCATGCCGCTATTTCCCGGAAACACTGTATCCAATGGGACTCGCAGCGCCGATCGGATCTCTCATCTCCGTTGCCATCTGCCTGATTGCATTGCGGTGGATTAGACGGCATCCGGAAAAGCTGGTTATGAATTTACATCCAGTTGAAACTGAATAAATGCTGCATTCCCATCTGGATCTTGAAACTTCCATCCGCCAGTTCGACAAGTCTCAGACTGAAACAGCGGTCTGACCTGGAAAGGTCGGTGTCGGCATTTCGCCGGAAGCTTTCTCCATTCCGAGCACAGACAAATGGCAGGAAACTACCTGCATGGTTGTCCGCTTTCGCGGCAGCCATCAGGAAGCTCCTGCCCCATATAAAACTCTTCTGCAATTTATCCGGGAGCATTCTCTCCCCATCACCGGATTCTACCGTGAGATCACCCGCTTACTTTTCCCGCATCTCCAGCAGTCTCCATGCCTTCTTATTCTGGACTTCCAGCACGGAACCACAATATTCACACTTTTTCAACCCCAGCTTCTGAATCGGTGCACCGCAGTTTGGACAGATAAGCGAAACCGCTGCCCCTGCTGTTTTCGTATCCTCATAGACATATACCAGTTCCGTCTCATAAACCGTCTGAATCAGATTCGAATGCAGTTCTGACTGCATCTCAGGCGTTTTCTTATATTCAGTCATTTCCTCATACTCGACCGCCGACTCACACAAAATCCGGCAGAGTCCTTTTTCCTTCTGATAGCGGCTGATGACCGTCCGGTGGATATGTACCTTCTGATACTCTTTTTCCAGTTTTTTTCTCAATTTTGTCTCGATCTGAGCCTTCCACTCACTCCAGTTAAACTCCGGGAAATCTTTTGCAATCTGCGGCAGGCACAGCCGGTCCATTCCCGCCAGCGAACACGGTTTGGATGCGTCTGGCTGCGTCAAATCACCTTCTGATAAATGCTTTGCCACATACCGAAGCACCTGTACCTCCGGCGTACTCGCCAGCTGCCGCATTTTCCTCTTTATTTTGCGGTAAATCCACCAGACAAGCGCTGCCGCAATCAAAATGCCAATGATCCACCCTATCGTTTCTGTCCGCACCGCTGCCTCTCTTTCTATGTTGCTGCACACACACGTGACCAGTAACTTTTCTTTATCTCTATTCACACGCATGGCATACCACAAACTGATTTTGCCGCTCCCCCTTATTCCAGAACGGCAAAATCCGCGCATGATACTTAAACCTGATACTCCTTATTCCGCCTTGCTCGCAGCCTTGTCGCTCATCGCCTTTGAATTTACCATGATCCGCAGATGGGACCCTTCGCCGCATTTGCCCTTCTCATCGTTTACTTCAATATCAAACCACATTTTCCGGCGCTCAATGCTGCGGAGTTTTGCAGTCGCTGTTACCTTCATTCCCACCGGCGTCGGCGCCAGATGGCGGCAGTGAATCTCCGCTCCGACCGTCGTCTGTCCTTCCTCCAGATACGATTTCGCCAGTTCCAGCGCTGCCGCCTCCATCAGGGCCACCATATTCGGAGTAGACAAAATTTGGGAACCTGCGCTTCCGATTCGCTTTGCCGTCATCTCATCCGTTACTTCCCAGGTCAGGCTGTATTCCTGTAATTTTTCTGCCATTTTCGCTTCCTCCATATTATAAAATAATTTTGTCGCGGCTATTTAAAATGCCGTTTCGTGAATGATTCTATTATAGCAGAAGATGTGAAAATCGGATAGCGCCATCTTACTTCACAGCTAATCAAACAGTTAAAATTCCGAAAATTCATGTAAAACAAAAAAGGAACCATCTTTCGATGATTCCTCAGAGGCGACAACCAGATTTGAACTGGTGATCAGGGTGTTGCAGACCCACGCCTTACCACTTGGCTATGTCGCCATAAATGACCCCAACGAGATTCGAACTCGTGTTACCGCCGTGAAAGGGCGATGTCTTAACCGCTTGACCATGGGGCCAGATATTAAATTAAAACTCCCCGAGTAGGACTCGAACCTACGACAGCGCGGTTAACAGCCGCGTGCTCTACCGACTGAGCTATCGAGGAATAAAAGGTATATACCTTCAAAACTGCACATTGAATTTCTTCTACTTTCTATCTTTCATCCTTTTAGGAAATAACTTCCTCTTACCTATCCTTAACCATAACCTTTTGGTT
>NZ_CAKVZK010000013.1:0-60355 GCF_934835585.1 Clostridium sp. AF02-29
GTAGAACCTCCTGTGTTTATGCAGATTTGAGAAAGCTTTATGTAGAAGTAAACAATTTAAAAGCGGCATAAATGCAGGCAGATATACAGCGGACTACCTGTAATGTGGAAACCAGCCGTATCCGGCATGGAAAAAGTGCGTATCCGCACGAATTCTAAGTTACTGGCGTATCCGCCGATATTTAGTCTTGCCGTTTAAAACGGCTGAGAAGCACGTGACTTTAGCCATGTGAGGTTCACTGGCGTTGAGCATATTGTTAATACCTTTTTCCGTTTCTGCAAGCTGCTTTTTCAAAAGAGGCAGATCGGTGCTTTCTTTCTTCTGCAACTCCATCAGCGTATCAATCAGTCGTTTCATGACTTCATCATTCATAATTGCTTTCATACAGTAATTGAGCGTACATATAAATTAGAGGAGACCGAGGCAGTGATGCAGGAACAGATCCGGGTGGCAAACCATCGGATCGCAGATTTGGAAAAGCAGATGGAGGGATAAGGTATGCAGATTAAAGATTATGTAAAGCCGGAATTACTTGTGGTAGCAGTAGTGCTGTACTTTATTGGGATGTGGCTGAAGCAGAGCGAGACAGTGAAAGACAAATACATCCCACTCATTAATGGGCTGATTGGCGTTGCGATTTGTGCCATCTATGTGTTCGCCACCTGTGCCTGCGGCAGTGGTCAGGATATCGCGCTGGCAGTTTTCACGGCACTTACACAGGGCGTCCTTGTGGCGGGATTGTCTACGTATGTAAACCAGATTTTTAAGCAGTCAGGAAAAGAAGAGTAGAAGGAGGTGATCCGACTATCTCCCGCGGCAGTTCGGGGCATGGCTGCCGTTGCGGCATCGCAACAATAGGGGAAAATCGACGAAAGCCGATAGAATGAAAGAAATTTATATGCCATAATGTCAAAGTTACCGCCTCCGAAACTGGTGACAGGAAGGAGGTGCCTGCGGTGGAAATACTATTATCTCCTATTGTTCCCGTCGTGAAATTAGGAATAAAAACCCCCAAGGAGTCGCGATCCTTGGGGGTTTTGTCGTTGCCTGTGATGGGCAACTACTATCTTTTAGCCTATCGGCATTATAGCATATGCGAAAATTCTTTGCAAGATACCCCGGAAAACAAAATGTCATATTTTTCATATCATAAAGAAAAGAGGACAAATCTATGAGAGATATCACATTATGTCATCCACGTCTCCAGGCGCTGACTGCGCAGCTCGTTGATAAGTGTGTCGGTGCAGGTTTTCCGATTAAAATCGGGGAATCTTTCCGGAGCGTCGCCGAACAGGACGCTTTGTATGCACAGGGGCGGACTCAGCCGGGCAGTATTGTCACGAATGCTAGGGGCAGCAGCTATAGCAGCCAGCACCAATGGGGCATTGCAGCGGATTTCTACCGGGCAGATGGAAAAGGCGCCTATAATGAGTCTGGAGATTATTTTAAGAAAGTCGGAGAGCTTGCCAAAAATCTGGGGCTTGGATGGGGCGGCGATTGGAAAAGCATCGTAGACAAGCCACACGTATATTTGCCGGATTGGGGCAGCGGTACTGGGATTTTGAAACAGAAATATGGGACATTTGAGGCGTTTAAAAAGACCTGGGCGGCGGAGAACAGCACGGTACCAGAACAGTCAAAAACGGTGATCACCGATCTTAAAGAAATTAAGAGCGGCATACGCGGGTTGAGAGTCACTGCGTCCTCACTTATCATACGAACAACTCCAAAAGGTACAGACACAGGCAAGCGCTACACCAAGGATCAGCGTGTGCAGCCAATTAATAAATGTTTTGCCGACGGCGATCCGTGGCTCCAGACTGCGGACGGCTGGGTGTCTGGCAAGTATCTTACTGGCTGGGTGTGCCAGGACGGGCGCTGGTGGTATCTGCTGAGTGGGTACACCTACCGGCACGATGCAGTCTGCCAGATTGACGGACAGGCGTATGCGTTTGATTGGGATGGCTGGATGATTACCGCAGATCGGATAGCAGAGGACGGACATATACGATAAAATATGATGAAAAACACCAAAAACCCTTGTAAATAAAGGAAAAATCCAGCATTTACAAGGGTTTCCGCATCCATCAAAAAAAGCAGATAACGGGAATCGAACCCGCCTTTCCAGCTTGGGAAGCTAGCGTTCTACCGATGAACCATATCTGCAAATATATATTAAGTATACTGTTTTTTCTGAAAAAGTCAAGAAATTTATCTTGCCAAAAAGGGAGGAAAGTTACTGTACACGGGTAGGCACTTTTGGGACCGAAAGAGACAAATATATTCAAAACCCCCACAAAATGCCCTCTTAACACAATTTATATTTCAAAAACTCGCAGAAGGTGTTATAATAATTCCGTATGGATTAGGGCGCGGTTTTCAGGCACCCTTTTTCCGTCATAGGAAAGTGTTAAGGCACATTTTTTATTTTGTATATAAAATAGAGATTTTCTGTATCGGTATGGCGGATAAACAGAAAATAACGGAGGAAACTATGGATATAATCATTATCGGATGCGGCAAGGTTGGTACGACGCTGGCGGAGCAGCTTGTCCGGGAGGATTACAATGTGGTGATGATCGATACGTCTGCGGAGCGGATGCAGCGGGTGTCAGATGATATCGATGCGATCAAGCTGGTGGGAAATGGTGCCAGCATTTCCATGCAGATCGAGGCAGGTGTGCAGACGGCGGACATGCTGATTGCCGTGACAGGGTCGGATGAGATGAACCTTCTCTGCTGCCTGATTGCGAGAAAAGTGGGGCATTGCCACACGATTGCGCGTGTGCGGAATCCGATTTACAGCAATGAGCTTACCTTTATCAAGCAGCAGCTGGGAATTTCCATGATTATCAACCCGGAATATGCGGCGGCGACGGAGATTTCGAGAATTCTGCGCTTCCCGTCAGCGATTAAGATCGATCCATTTGCCAAGGGAAAGGTAGAGCTTCTGAAATTTAAGGTAAAACCGGAGTTTAAGCTGGACGGGCTTTCGGTCATGGATATTGACAGCCAATTCCGCTGCGATGTCCTGATCGGCGGTGTTGAGCGCGGCGATGAGGTAGCGATCCCGGATGGTAAATTTGTGATTAAAAACGGGGATATGGTGTCGATTATCGCCTCCCCGGCAAATTCGGCAGAATTTTTCCGCAAGATCGGCATCCAGACAAACCAGGTCAGAAATACGCTGATTGTCGGAGGCGGTACGATTGCTTATTATCTGGCGAAACTTTTGGCGGCGATGAAGATCCGGGTTAAAATTGTGGAGAAAGATAAAGCGCGCTGCGAGGTTCTGACAGAGCTTCTGGACGATGCGTTGATCCTCAACGGCGACGGAACGGATCGGCAGCTTCTTCTGGAAGAGGGGCTGATGACGGCGGAGGCATTTGTCACCTTGACGAATATGGATGAGGAAAATGTTTTCCTTGCGCTGTATGCGAAGGAAAATTCCAGCGCGAAGCTGGTGACGAAGGTTAACCGGATCGCCTTTGACGAGCTGATCAGCAAGTTGGACCTGGGAAGTCTGATTTATCCGAAATACATCACGGCGGACTACATTTTACAGTATGTGCGCGCGATGCAGAATACGATCGGCAGCAATGTGGAGACGTTGTATCATATTCTCGACGGTCGGGCGGAGGCACTGGAGTTTGTGATCCGCGAGGAGTCGGAAGTGACGGGCATTCCGCTGATGAATTTGAATCTCAAGAGCAACCTGCTGATCGGATGCATCAACCGCGGCGGCAATATCAAGATCGCGCGTGGACAGGACTGCATCCAGCAGGGCGATACAGTGATTGTCCTGACGAGCCAGAAAGGTCTGCGGGATATCCGTGACATCCTGAGAAAGTAGGCGGCATAGATGAATTATTCGATTGTATTTTATATCATAGGCTGGATCCTGAATTTTGAGGCGGCTTTTATGGCGCTTCCGACGGCAGTGGCACTGATTTACCGTGAGTCGGAGGTATGGTGCTTTCTGGCAACGATGGCAGTATGCCTGATGGTTGGTATGCTTCTGGTACGCCGAAAACCGAAAAATCAGATCTTTTATGTGGCGGAGAGCTTTGTGGCGGTTTCTCTAAGCTGGGTTTTACTCAGTGTGATGGGAGCAGCGCCGTTTGTATTAAGCGGCTATATTCCGAATCCGATCGACGCCCTGTTTGAGACGGTATCGGGCTTTACGACGACCGGTGCAAGTATTCTGAGCAGTGTGGAGCAGCTGCCGAACTGCTTATTATTCTGGCGGAGTTTTACGCACTGGATTGGCGGTATGGGCGTTCTGGTATTCCTTCTGAGTGTCCTGCCGATGGTGGGCGGTTCCCATATGAATTTGATGAAGGCGGAGAGCCCAGGACCGATCGTGAGCCGTCTCGTTCCGAAGGTCCAGATGACGGCGAAGCTGTTATACCAGATTTACCTGGGAATGACGATCCTCGAGGCTGTGATTCTGATTCTTGGGAAAATGCCGATTTTCGACGCGATCACGATCACGGTCGGAACAGCAGGTACGGGTGGTTTTGCAATCCGGAATGATAGTCTGGCGAGCTACACGGCATTTCAGAAAAATGTCGTGACGGTGTTTATGATTCTGTTCGGAGTGAATTTTAACTTTTACTTCTTCCTGCTGATGCGAAAAATAGGACAGGCCTTTAAAATGCAGGAGGTGCGGGCATATTTTCTAATCATTGCATCGGCGGTTGGCATCATTACAGTCAATACGGTATCACTCTGCGGCAATGCACTGCAGGCATTCCAGGATGCGGCATTCCAGGTCGGTTCGGTTATCACGACGACCGGTTACGCCACGGTGGATTTTGATAAATGGCCGCAGCTTTCAAGAACGATTATGGTACTGTTGATGTTTATCGGCGCCTGCGCGGGCAGTACAGGCGGCGGTATCAAGGTGTCGCGCGTCTTGATTCTGCTTAAATCGGTAAAAAAGGAACTGAAGCAGTACCTGCATCCGAGTGCAGTGGAGAAGATCAAAATGGATGGAAAGATCGTAGAGCATGAGGTTGTGCGCTCGACGAATGTGTTTATGGTTGCGTATGTGCTCATTTTTGCGGTATCTGTTCTATTGATTTCTCTGGATGAATACGATCTGGTGACGAATTTTACGGCGGTTACGGCTACGTTTAATAATATCGGACCGGGTCTGGCATTGGTCGGACCGACCGGAAACTTTGGATTTTTCAGTAATTTCTCAAAAGTGGTTTTAATCTTTGATATGCTGGCAGGACGTCTGGAGATTTTTCCGCTACTTCTGCTGTTTTCAAGGGAAACCTGGAAACGGTTCTAGGGGAGGAGAATACGGATGGATATACTGTTCTTTTTAACGGGGTGTCTGGGACTGGCAGAGACAATTGATTTGTTCTGCGGCAAAGATTTCCTGATTTTTATATCGGATTCGATCGATCCGAAGAAATATAACCTGAAAAAGGTGTATGCGGTTGAAAAATGGCTGTTTGCGATTGATACGCTGTCGCTGTTTGGCATGGCGTTTCATCTGGGCGGCGGTACGGGCGATCTGGTGCTGGCGGCAGTTGTGCTGGTGACACTGTTCGCACATGTGTATGTGTTTAAGAGCCGGAACTTCCGGGTGTAAGTAGATAAAAGTGGGCGTGATGTGTCTGGCATGCGCCCATTTTTGCTGCCATGATGCAGAGAAAATGGCTGGTGGCTTGTTTTGGGACAGATGCTTGAAACGGCTGACAGTGTGGCTTCCGGGGAAGTGGGACACACTTTGCGTTGACAGGCATATGATATAGTATCAATGAAAAATGAAAAGGAGATTATCATATGTGTTGGTCTTGGGGTAATGGTTGTGGACACTGCGGAGGATGCGGCGGCTGCGGAAACAATGGATGGGGCTGGAATAGCTGTGGAAATAACGGAAGAAATTCCTATCGGAGAGGTTTCAACGATGGTTATGCCATCGGCTACCGGGATGGCTACGATGCAGGAAGAGACAGCCAGTCTGGCTGCGGCTGCAGTAATAATGGCGGCTGTGGCTGCGGAAATTAGAGATGGAGATTCAGCTTGCATGAGGTGTGAACTGAGAGGAAGAAAGCCGGGCGGTGAGAGCTGCCCGGCTTTCTTCCCTTCCGTTATTAAGAACTCTAAGAATACGCTAAAAATCGGGGCAACAGGATTTGAACCTGCGACCTCTCGGCCCCCAGCCGAGCGCGCTACCAAGCTACGCCATACCCCGAAAATAAATCATAGCTGCACTTTGCCAAATTTTCAGCTGACATATACCGCCATTTGTTGAAGTATTATATGCGTATCATTATATCAAAATTACATCAAAAATCAACCATGACTTCTAAATTTTCGCTGCCGGATGTTTGCTTTTTGATGTAATTTTGATGGTTGAGTGGAATTTTACGGATTAATGGAATGGATCAACAGAATGAATATTTTCCCAATATTGACTCCAAATTTGAAAAATGGTATGATGAAAACGTGGATAATTAAAAGAAAAGGTCATAGCAGAGTCTTCGGCTGTGACCTTTTGTAGTAACCAACCCCAAGGAGAACATCATGATAAGTTTTGACCTAGACATGACCCTCTTAGACCACCGGACGGATCAGATCACACCGAGTGCGCTGGAGGCGATTGAAAAGCTGCGCCCGAAGTACAAGATTGTGCTGGCAACGGGGCGCGATATGGATAATTATTACAGTACATCGTACCGGGACATCGTCCGCCCGGATGCGATTGTACATATGAACGGGACGAAGATCACAGTGGGAGATAAGCTGCTGTTTGAGCACATCTTTGATCCGGAACTCCTACGCCGGGTGCTGAGTTTCTGCGATGAAAAGGGCTTCGGAATCGGCATGACGGTGGGGGATGAAGATTACTATATCCATCCGGAGATCATTGCGGCGAATGATATCCGCTTCTGGGGAAGCTGCGGGCGGCAGTTCCAGGATCCGTGGAAGATGCTCACGATGCCGGTCCGGACACTGGCGTTTGTCGGCAGCCGTGAACAGGTGAAGGAGATGGAACGGGAATTTCCGACCCTGAAATTGCCGATGTTTGCGAGCGGACATGGCGCGGATGTGGTCGAGAAAGGCAATTCCAAGGCGGACGGACTCCGCAGGCTGGCGGTGTATTTTGGAGAAAAAGAAGATCTCTCCGATACAGTGGCATTTGGCGACAGCATGAATGATATTGAGGTTGTGCAGGAAGCCGGCATCGGCGTGGCGATGGGAAATGCAGTGGATGCGCTTAAAAAAGTAGCGGATTACGTGACGGCACCGATCGGGGAAGATGGAATTTATAAAGCGTGCGAACACCTTCATTTATTTTAAAGAAGTTATTTTCCTATTTTACCTGTTCCCATTTTCCTATATAAATGATATAATAGCTACCAAACGGTTATTGTCCACAGGTGAGTTTCTTTGAGTAGAAATTTCATGCAGTACAATAACAAGAAATGACTTAAAAGGCGCGTGCCTGCAAGCTTTGACTAAAAGGATGAACTGCGGCTGCAGAAATCGGCAGTGCGGCAGGGAACCGGACACGCACCGGGAAAAAAGAGAGGATGTAACAGATGGAACATTTAATTACTCCGGCTGGTTATAAACCGGTATTGGATTTGAGAGAAACACAGGTTGCTATCAAGGAAATCAAGGACTTTTTTCAGAGAGAACTGGCAAAACAGCTCAATCTGACCCGTGTGTCCGCACCGCTTTTTGTACTGCCGGAATCTGGTCTGAACGATAACTTAAACGGCGTAGAGCGCCCGGTATCCTTTGGAATTCTGGAGCAGAAAGATCGGAAGGCTGAGATTGTACATTCTCTCGCCAAATGGAAACGTCAGGCATTAAAAGAGTATGGATTTCAGGAAGGTGAAGGTCTTTACACCGACATGAGCGCGATCCGTCGTGATGAGGATACAGACAATATCCATTCCATTTATGTGGATCAGTGGGACTGGGAGAAGATCATCAGTAAAAAAGATCGTACCCGTGAGACACTGGAATCCATTGTCCGTTCGGTTTACAAGGCACTGAAAGTGACCGAGGACTATATGGCATATGAGTATGAGTACATTGGACGTTATCTTCCGGAAAATATCACATTTGTGACGACCCAGGAGCTGGAAGATATGTATCCGGATTGCACACCGAAGGAGCGCGAGTACAAGATTGCGAAGCTGCACGGTGCGGTATTTATTGAGCAGATTGGTGACAAGATGAAATCCGGTGAGAAGCACGATGGTCGTGCCCCGGACTATGATGACTGGAAATTAAACGGCGATATTCTGGTATATTATCCAGTTCTGGATATCGGGCTGGAGCTTTCTTCCATGGGTATCCGTGTTGATGAGGATTCCCTGAAAGAGCAGCTGGTAAAGGCGGGATGTGAGGAACGCGCGGAGCTGCCATTCCAGAAAGCAGTTCTGGAGGGAGAGCTTCCGTATACAGTCGGCGGCGGTATCGGTCAGTCCCGTATCTGTATGTTCTTCCTGCGGAAAGCACATATCGGAGAGGTGCAGGCGTCGATCTGGCCGGACGGTGTGCGCGCAGAGGCAGAGGCTCACAACATTCATCTGCTGTAAAAATAAAATTGATGAAAAGCTGCCCGGGAAAGTGATTTTCTGCGGCAGTTTTTTGTGTAATGGGAAGCCCATAGAATGAGAGGATAGGATATTTATATGGCGGATCATATCTATGATTTAATTATTATTGGTGCGGGACCGGCGGGATATACGGCAGCGCTGCGTGCGGCGGCGATGGGGATGGATGCAGTCCTGATCGAGAAAAAAGCGCTGGGCGGCTCATGCGTCAATACCGGCTGTATTCCTGCCAAGGCGCTTCTGCAGGCGACGGCAGTCTACCGGGATATGTTGAAAGCATTCCGGTTTGGCATTGTGGCGGAGAAAGTCAGCTTTGACTGGCGGCAGATGCAGATTTATAAAAATGAGTCCGTGGAATCATTCCGCTCAATGATTCAGGGAATGTTAGAAAAAGCGGAGGTGGAGATGATTCACGGCGATGCGCGCCTGCATGCGGATAATGTGGTGCGTGTGACGACCTCCAAAGGCGCATTGACGCTGAAAGGAAAAAATGTGATTCTGGCAACCGGTTCCAGCCCTGTGATTCCGGATATCCCGGGAATTGATCTGCCGCAGGTTATGACAAGCCGTGATATTCTGCGGATGGATGACTGGAATTTTGACTGTCTGACGGTCATCGGCGGCGGTGTCATCGGTGTGGAGATCGCGACGATCTTCGCGGCGCTTGGTTCCCGCGTGACGCTTTTGGAGCAGGCAAACCGTCTGCTGGAGTCGATGGATCCGATGATTTCCGAGCAGATGGAAGCAAATCTGCGTTCTAAGGGGATTGAAGTCCACTGCAATGTACAGGTCATGGAGATCAAGGATCGCGGCAACGACACGGTGTCGGTCAATTACCGTTGTGAGCGCGGCTGGAAGGAAAGCCCGGCGGACCGCGTGCTGGTGGCAGTCGGCAGACGCCCGAATATGTCGAAGGTTCTGTCGGACGATTGTCAGGTACAGCTGGAAAATGGGCGTCCGCTCATCAAGGGAACTTACCGCACGACGCAGGAAAATGTCTATGCGATCGGCGATACCGTGGCGCGGAAACGTCTTGCCCATGTGGCAGCGTCCCATGCGGCTTATCTGGTCGAAAACCTGGCGGGACGCGGACACCGGATGCAGCTTTCGGTCGTGCCGAACGGTATGTATGTCGTGCTTCCGGTTGTGCCGACCTGTATTTATACGGAGCCGGAGATTGCGGCGGTTGGATTTACGGAAAATGACGCCCGCCTTTATAATATGAAGATCAAGTGCGGTGTGGCATATATGACGGAAAATGGAAAAGCGCTTCTGGCGAGAAACAGCCGCGGTTTTGTGCGCCTGATTTTTGAGGCGTATACCAACACGCTGATCGGGGCGCAGATCATGTGTGCGCGTGCGACGGACATGATCGGAGAGATGGCAACGGCGATCGCCAACGGTCTTACGGCATATCAGCTCTCGACGGCGATGCGCGCGCATCCGACGTACAGTGAGGCGATCACGGAGGCGATCAAAGATGCGTTGAAAAATGGATAATAGAGAAACAACAGGAGGCAGAAAAATGGGACGTGAGGTTCGGGCGAGAATTGAACAGCTTCGCGAGAAGATGGCGGAGCGTGGAATGGACGCATATCTGATTCCGACATCGGATTTCCATGGCTCGGAATACGTGAGCGGGTATTTCAAATGCCGGAAATATATGACAGGCTTTACCGGTTCGGCGGGAACGGCGGTCATTACGATGGAGGACGCAGGTCTCTGGACGGATGGCAGATATTTTGTGCAGGCGGCAGCAGAGCTTTCCGGCAGCGGGGTGGAACTTTACCGCTCCGGTCAGGAGGGCGTGCCGACGACGCTGGAATTTTTGAAAAAACATATGCCGGAACAGGGTGTTCTGGGTTTTGACGGCAGAGTGGTCGATACGGCAGAGGGCGAGCGCATCGCGAAAGCACTGTCCGGGAAAAAGGTACGCATTTCGGAGGGTGAGGATCTGGTTGGAAGCATCTGGGACGACCGCCCGGCGCTTCCGATGAACCCGGTCTGGATTCTGGAAGAGAAGTATGCGGGAAAACCGGCGGAGGAGAAGATTGCAGATCTGCGCGGGGAGATGAAAAAGCGTCAGGCGACGGTGCATCTGCTGACGAGTCTTGATGATATCGCGTGGCTTTTAAATATCCGGGGTGATGACATTGTACATACGCCGGTTGTATTGTCCTACTTGATTGTAACAAAACAGGAATTATTCCTCTTTATTCATGAGAAGACGCTGAACGAAGAAGTACGTGCCTATTTGCATGGACTGGGCGTTCGGATCATGCCATATGAGGCGGTATACCAGATTGCATCCGCATTCCGCTATGAGCGAGTTTTATTGGAAAAGTCGAAGCTCAATTACCGTCTGTTCCGGTGCCTGGATGCGAGCGTGAAAGTGATCGAGGCGATGAATCCGACGGCAGCGGCCAAAGCAGTCAAAAATCCAGTGGAACAGGAAAATATGCGCCGTGTGCATGTGCAGGACGGTCTGGTATTGACCCGTTTCCTGCGCTGGGTGAAGGAACATGCAGGCGAAAAAGGACTGGACGAGTGGATCGCAGGGGAATATCTGGATAAGCTGCGCCTGGAACAAAAAAACTGCCTGGATATGAGCTTTACGACGATCTCTGCGTGGGGACCGAACGCGGCGATGTGCCATTATACGGCGTCTGAGACAGAGAAGAGTAGTGTACCGAAGAAGGGGCTGTATCTGGTCGATTCCGGCGGACAGTATTATGAGGGAACGACGGATGTGACGCGTACCATCGCGGTCGGACCGATCACGCAGGAAGAAAAACGCTGCTGTACGCTGGTGGCGTGCTCGATGCTGCGTCTGCTGGATGCGAAGTTTATGTATGGCTGCCGCGGTATCAATCTGGACTATATTGCGCGCGAACTCCTGTGGAAAAACGGCATGGATTTCAATCACGGAACAGGGCATGGCGTCGGCTATCTGGGCTGTGTGCATGAGCGCCCGAATTCCATCCGATGGAGGCTGCTCACATCGCCCGCTGAAAATGCGGTTCTGGAGGAAGGTATGGTTACCTCTGATGAGCCGGGTCTTTATCTGGAAGGAAAATTTGGCATCCGGACGGAGAATCTGATGCTCTGTGTGAAGGATGTGAAGAATGAATTTGGTCAGTTCATGAAATTTGAAAATCTGACCTGGGTTCCGATCGATCTGGACACGATCGACGTATCGCTGATGGAAGCGCGCGACCGCGAGCTTTTGAACGCGTACCATAAGGGCGTGTATGAGAAGCTGTCTCCGTATATGACGGAGGAAGAGAAGGTGTGGCTGGCAGAGGCGACGAGAGCGATTTAGAGGAGAAAAATAAGGAAGATACGGCAGCAAAATATTAAAAAATCGGATAAAAACCGGCATAGATAAAAGATGCTGGATATAAACTGTAAATGACCATGTAAAATAAATGCGAGGCTGGATGCATGCGCTATCATTCTTTCGACCGTGTCCGAATTTGTGAGACAACCGGAATGCAGGATGGCTATCTGCGGATCGATGTGGTAAACAGTGAAAATAATTTCCCAATTGAGGGAGCAGAGGTTTCGGTCAGTTATGGTGATTCCGGACAGACGCAGGAAGTGCTTAGAACCAATTTATCCGGGCAGACGGAGGAGATTGCGGTAGCAGCGCCTCCTGTGTCGCTTTCACTGGAAGAACAGAACCGGGAAAAGCCGTATGCGGATTATACGGTGGAAGTGCGGGCAGCGGGCTATGAGCCGGTAAAGGTAAAGGGAACGGAGGTGCTGGCGGGCGTGACGGCAGTCCAGCCGATCCGGATGATTCCGCTTCCGGATCAGACCGGAGCGGAGGAGAATATACAGATTCCGGATCATACCCTATATGGTTCCTATCCGCCCAAGATTGCCGAAGATGAGGTAAAACCGGTGCAGGAGAGCGGCGAGATCGTGCTGAGCCGCGTGGTGGTACCGCAGACGATCGTCGTGCATGACGGCGTACCGACCAATGCCTCCGCAAAAGATTACTATGTGGCATACCGGGATTATATCAAAAACGTGGCGTCGAGCGAGATCTACGCGACCTGGCCGCGCAGCACGATCGTCGCCAATGTGCTTGCGATCATGTCATTTACACTGAATCGGGTGTATACGGAGTGGTATCGGAACCAGGGCTACGATTTTACAATCACTTCCTCGACGGCATTCGATCACAAGTGGATTTACGGGCGTGATATTTTCGAGCCGATCTCAGAGGTGGTGGACGACATTTTTGACAACTATCTGTCCCGCCCCGGCGTGCGGCAGCCGATTCTGACACAGTACTGCGACGGGCGGCGGGTGTCCTGCCCGGGCTGGATGACCCAGTGGGGTTCGTGCAGTCTGGGAGAACAGGGATACAGCGCGATCGAGATATTGCGGCGTTTCTATGGAAATAGTATTTACATCAACACTGCGGAACAGATATCAGGAATCCCGATCTCCTATCCGGGGGAACCGCTTAAGGTGGGGTCCAGCGGCGATAAGGTGCGGCAGCTGCAGCAGCAGCTTGACGCGGTGGCGACTGTGTATACAGCGATCCCGCGAGTTACGCCGGACGGGATCTACGGATCCGAAACGGAGGCGTCCGTACGGGCGTTTCAGTCGGTGTTTGGACTTCCGCAGACGGGCGTGGTCGATTTTGCTACCTGGTACAAGATTTCTCATATCTATGTGGGGATCTCGCGGATTGCGGAGCTGAATTGAGTTGGAAATGGGATTTGCGGGAGAAGAATAACGAAAAGGCATATGAATTCATATAGGTGAAATATCTGTGAGCAGGATGCATACAGGAAACAGAGACAAAGAACATAAGAGGGGGTGGATTGGATGAAAGATACCAGACGGGAAGAGGAAGTCAGACAAACCGGGGGGACTGGCCGGGCAAATGCGATCACAGAGGGAGTGATCTGGAAACAGCTTCTGCTATTTTTCTTCCCGATTTTATTTGGAACTTTTTTTCAGCAGCTCTATAATACGGCAGATGCGGTGGTAGTAGGCCGTTTTGTCGGAAAGGAAGCGCTGGCGGCGGTCGGCGGAAGCACATCGATGCTTACGAACCTGCTGGTTGGCTTTTTTGTAGGACTTTCTTCGGGTGCGACAGTTATCATCGCCCAGTTTTACGGGGCGGGACGCGGTCAGCGGGTCAGCGAGGCAGTCCACACGGCGATTGCCTTTTCGCTGCTGTGCGGTATCCTCATGACGGTTGGCGGACTCCTTTTTTCCGACACGGCGCTTCGCCTGATGGGGACGCCGGAGGATATCATGGACAATGCAAGCGGGTATCTGCACATTTATTTTGTCGGAATCACGGCGAACCTCTTATATAATATGGGTGCCGGAATCCTGCGGGCGATCGGTGATTCCAAAAGACCGTTCTATTTCCTTGTGATCAGCTGTTTTACAAACATTGCGCTCGATCTGTTGTTTGTAGTAGGACTTCGGATGGGCGTGCGTGGTGCGGCGGTGGCGACGATCCTTTCCCAGGTGGTCAGCGCGTGTCTGGTATTGGGAACGCTGATGCGTGCGGATGGCTCGTACCGGTTTGAGATCCGGAAAACGCGGATTACACCGGTGATTCTGGTGCGGATCATCCGGATTGGGTTTCCGGCTGGACTCCAGTCGGTTATGTATTCCTTTTCCAACCTCGTGATCCAGAGCAGCGTCAATGCACTGGGAACAGACACGGTGGCGGCGTGGGCTGCATATGGAAAGATCGACAGCACTTACTGGATGATCATTAATGCGCTGGGGATCTCCATCACGACCTTTGTCGGACAAAATTACGGCGCGGGGCGGCTGGACCGTGTGAAACGCAGCGTGTACGTCTGCCTGGGAATTTCCTGTATTATCACGGTGGGGCTGAGCACGATTCTGTATCTGACGGGCGGCTATATTTATCTGTTGTTCACAACGGATGCGGAGGTAATCGCGATCGGCATGAAGATTCTTCACTTCCTGGTGCCGGCATTTGTGACATACCTCTGTATTGAGATTTATTCCGGCGCACTGCGCGGTGTGGGAGACTGCTGGATTCCGATGATTATGACGGCGCTGGGCGTGTGCGTCCTGCGGGTTGTCTGGATCCTGATCGCTGTTCCGATCCGCCCGGATATCCTGACAGTGGTATTCAGCTATCCGCTGACCTGGACGATCACAACGGTTCTCTTTAATATTTATTATTATTTTTTCAGTGCGCTGAAAAAATGGAATGTGCCGCTTCCGTGGAAGAAAAAGAGGCGGGAGCTTCATAACTTGTAAATGGGTTACTGTGAATAGTTACATAAATGGTTTTGAAAATAATTGACAAAATGGGTTGGTACTGGACTTTTTTCAGAAAGCATCGGTATTTTCCGCGCTGCAGGTGTATCTGGACTTTATCAACCTGTTTTTGTATATTATCCGCCTGATGAACCGGAATCGGAAATAGGAAAAAATCTTTCAGGAGAACGGAAGTTCCTTTGCAAGAATAAAGATAAGTGGAATTTTGCGGAAAACTGAATATGCAAAAATGAAATGCCGGAACGGGGGAAAGCTTTGTTCCGGCATTATTGTGTTTTTCTGCTTGAAAATCCTGTTTTTGGCATGGACGGCTTCATTCTTTTAGCAGAAAGGGAAGCATTCTGTAATAAATTTGACAGATTTTATTTAAAGTTTCTCTATTGAAGTGGATGGGGAGTATCTGTTAAACTAGGTTATAATAGGAAAAGTTCTGCTGTTGGTTACACAGTGTGTGGATGAACCATATTTGTTTCGCATATGCCCCCGCCGGATCAGGCGGGGAAATGTATATAAATGGTGAACAGACAACAGGGATAAAAGGATAATCAAGGAGGTTTTTTGGCATGAATCGGAATAGAGTGAACAAAAAAAGGATGGGGCGCGCGCGTGTGCTTTCACGGGCAGCGGCTGGCATGCTGGCAGCAGCGCTGTGCTTTCAGCCGATGACAGCGCTGGCAGGACCGGCGGGAGATTCTTCTCTTACATCGTCATCCTCGAATGCGGGGCCGGGCGGTGGTTCGGGCAGCTCCAATTCGGGAAGTACAGGCAGCTCTGGCGGTTCGACTGCTGTTTCCAATGGAAGTGTGAGCGCGGTCACATCAGGGCTTGGCGTGTACCGGGTGACGGAGAATGAGGGGATCGGTGCGATTGCGCGCGGCGTGGATGTGTCTTACTGGCAGCAGAATGTAAATTGGAGCCAGGTGTCATCGGATAATGTACAGTTTGCGATGCTGGCAACCCGGTTCCGCGGTAATGTGGATCCGTTTTTCGCTATGAACGCGGCAAATGCGAGCCAGGCAGGGCTGCGGCTGGGCGCGTACATTTATTCGTATGCGACTTCGGTCGAAATGGCGCAGCAGGAGGCGGATTTTGTCCTGAATCTTATCAAGGATTATCCTATCTCCTTCCCGGTTGTCTTTGATGCCGAGGATGCTAATACGCTGGGAACCCTGACGCAGTCTCAGGTCAGCGATGTGATCAACGCGTTCTGTAAGCGGATTCAGGATGCAGGATATTATCCGATGGTCTATGCAAATGAATACTGGATTGCCAATAAGATCGATATGTCGAAGATTTCGTATGATATATGGGTGGCAAAATACCAGCAGAAGTATACATATTCAAAGACCTCGATGTGGCAGGCGTCCAACACCGGTTCGGTCAAGGGCGTGAACGGCAATGTGGATATTGATTATCTGTATAAAGATTATACGCAGATCATTCCGGGCAATACCTGGCGGACGATCGCGGGAAACCGTTACTATTATCAGAACCATGTGATGCAGAAAGCGGCGTGGATCAACGATGGTCAGAATTGGTACTATATGAATGCGGCGGGCAATCCGTCCACAGGATGGCTGGAGCTTTCGGGCAAAAAGTATTATTTGGAGGCGGACGGTCATATGATTACCGGCTGGAAGACGCTGGACGGCGGCTGGCGTTACTTTGACGCATCCGGCGAACAGGCGACGGGCTGGCGTGCGGTCGATGGAAGCTGGTATTTCATGGCGGACAATGGTCTGATGCAGACCGGCTGGCTGGAGACGGGCGGCAAGAAATATTATCTGAACGCATCCGGCGCGATGCAGGCGGGCTGGCAGAACCTGGGCGGAAGCTGGTATTACTTTGACGGCTCCGGCGCCATGACGACGGGCTGGCAGGCAGTCGGCGGAAAGTGGTATTACATGAATGAGTCCGGCGTGATGCAGACCGGCTGGCTGGATCTTGGCGGTAAGAAATATTACCTGGATGCCAGCGGCGCGATGTACGCAGGTATTACGTTCGAGATGGATGGAAATACCTGGCAGGCAGCGGCAGACGGAAGCTGCACGGTAGTTCTGCCGGAGGAGAATGCGGCGGGAAATGGCGGTTCGACGGACGGACAGACTCCGATAACCGGAAGCCAGTCACCGGTGCAGCCGTCCGGTCCGGCAGGGGTATAATATAAATATGATTTGAACCAGTACCCAGATATTGGAGCTGATTCAGTTAAAAAAATGAAAAAGTAAACAAATTCGAACGGAAATAACTTGCTTTTTTGCCGACCTCATTATACAATGTTAAACAGGCAAAAAAATGGACTTGCTTATGGGATGGAGGAAACCAGCATAAGTAATCTGGCATAACATGACGTTTCAAACTGCTATATCAACTGTATGTGCAAGATAAGCTGCGGCTGTTCCGGTGCGGATTTGACGAAAGATGCGAGGCTCTTCTGGCTGCAAATTAGGAAGAGCCTCGGTATACGTTATATCGGCAAAAGCGCAGAATCGGGATGGCGGGCACAGAAGTAGTGCGAAAGCGGGGGCGATTGTCAGCAGGAAACTGTGAAAGCAGTGGTTCGCAGGCAGGCAGCTGCGCTAAGACGCAGGCAGGGAAAGGTCGGAGAATGCAGATTCCGGATTTAGTACTGCATGGAAGCAGCGTGTTTTTACATATTGTATAATGATTATATAATCAGAACCGTCGGCGGAGTTGTAGTGCTAAAAAAGGGATGTCAGTGCGGCTGGCTGCCGGAATCATTTCCGGAAACAGGGATGAGGGCAGTGTTTGTCATCAGTCAGGCACCGGACAGCGCTTATGTGAGAATCGAATAACAAGTCAGTGGTACAGATGTTTATGTATGCATGGCTATTAAAGTCGGATTCGCATAGACGGAAGTGCATGCCATTTATGTATGCAGAGGAGATTGTACAATCCTCTGCTGCCGCAGCGTGTCAGATGGAGAATTCCCGGAGTGGATGACAAGCTCTGGAAATTTTGCAAAAACACCTGCAAACACAGATAGGTGGGAAGTATCACGGATGGCGCCATGAAAGAAACATGGATGCTGTCAGGATATGATTCACGAAGAAAGAGGGACGTCCGTCAAAGCATGGAACGATCTAATTACGAGGTGACACATTTATGAAACAGAATATGAAAAGAATGCTGCTTGTACTTTGCATGGCAGTCTGCTTTTTCGCTCTGTCCGCCTGTGGTAGCGCTTCTGAAGAAGCGGTAGAGCCGATTTCTCCGGAGATCGAGCAGACCATGAGCGATGGCGCTAAGAGCTATCTGGAGCAGTTCGCCAGCTACAGTGACGAAGATCTGGCAGCACAGCTGAAACAGGCTGAGAAGCAGAAAAACACAGTCATTGAGTCTGCAATTTCTTCTTGGACCAGTTCTAAGGACGATTTAGGCAAGATGGGTGAGGTTCAGAGCGTGACCGTAGAGCGCGCCGATGATGACAGCTACACAGCAGTTGTTCAGGCTTCCTTTGAGAAGAGAAACTTGACTTTCTCCCTGACCGCTGAGGAGAGCGTAAGCAGCTACGGCGGTACTTCTCTGGTACCGACCGAGTTATCCTTTGTTGTAAACTACAGCTTCGGTGAGAAGATGGAGAAGGCAGCATTAAATACCCTGATGGGTATGGGTACCGTATTCCTGGTACTGATTTTCATCAGCTTAATTATCAGCAGCTTCAAGAAGGTTAACGAGATTGAGGCAAATGTAAAGGCTAAAAAAGCAGGAGCAGAGGCACCGGCAGCAGCACCGGCACCTGTACAGACTGCAGCACCGGCAGCAGCGCCGGCACGTACCGCAGCACCAGCAGCAGGCAATGCGGCAAACGATGGAGAACTGGTAGCAGTTATCACTGCAGCGATCGCAGCAGCAACCGGCGTACCGGCAGACAGCGTAAACATCCGCTCCATTACACGTAAATAATCATCGATAAAATCTGGAGGAATTTAAAATGAAGAATTATACTATCACCGTAAATGGTACAGCATATCAGGTAACCGTAGAAGAAGGATTTGCAGGCGCAGCAGCTCCGGCTCCAGCAGTAGCTCCAGCTCCAGCAGCAGCTCCGGCTCCAGCAGCAGCACCGGCAGCAGGCGGCGTAACCATCACATCCCCGATGCCAGGTAAGATCCTTGGTATTAAGGCAGCAGCTGGCACAGCTGTAAAACGTGGTCAGGTTATCCTGCTTCTGGAAGCTATGAAGATGGAGAACGAGATCGTAGCTCCTCAGGACGGTACCGTTGCCAGTGTTAATGTTGCAGTAGGCGATATGGTAGAACCGGGCGCAGTTCTTGCTACATTAAACTAATCTAATTTTTATAAAACTGGCTGAAAAAATACGGGATATGTTATTCCGTTTGGAGGAATTAATATGGAATATATAACAACTACATTGTCCAATCTTCTTCAGCAGACAGCATTCTTAAACCTGACATTTGGAAACATCGTTATGATTTTCGTAGCGCTGATTTTCCTGTATCTGGCAATCGGAAAAGGATTCGAGCCGTTACTGCTTCTTCCTATTTCCTTTGGTATGCTGCTTGTAAATATCTATCCGGATATTATGAGATCGATTGAAGACTCATCGAACGGAGTTGGTGGACTTTTACATTACTTTTATTTACTGGATGAGTGGAGTATCTTACCATCCCTCATCTTCATGGGTGTCGGTGCGATGACAGACTTCGGTCCGCTGATCGCTAACCCGAAGAGCTTCCTGCTCGGTGCAGCTGCTCAGTTCGGTATTTACGGCGCTTACTTCATGGCTATCTTCATGGGATTCAACGATAAGGCTGCGGCTGCTATCTCCATCATCGGTGGTGCAGACGGCCCGACCTCTATCTTCCTGGCTGGTAAACTTGGTCAGACAGGTCTGATGGGACCGATTGCCGTAGCAGCTTACTCCTACATGGCTCTGGTTCCGATTATCCAGCCGCCGATCATGAAACTCCTTACCACCAAAGAGGAGAGAGAGATCCGTATGGAGCAGCTTCGTCCGGTATCCAAACTGGAGAAGATTCTGTTCCCGGTTGTTGTTACAATCGTTGTCTGCATGATTCTGCCGACAACTGCTCCGCTGGTTGGTATGCTTATGCTTGGTAACCTGTTCCGTGAGTCTGGTGTTGTTAAGCAGCTGACAGAGACTGCTTCCAACGCCCTGATGTACATCGTCGTTATCTTCCTGGGTACTTCCGTAGGTGCTACTACCAGTGCAGAGGCTTTCTTAAACCTGGATACCATCAAGATCGTAGTTCTGGGTCTGATTGCATTCGCTCTGGGTACTGCAGCAGGTGTTATCTTCGGTAAGATTATGTGCAAGGTAACTCATGGTAAGGTAAACCCGCTGATCGGTTCCGCAGGTGTATCTGCAGTTCCGATGGCAGCACGTGTATCCCAGAAGGTTGGTTCTGAGGCAGATCCGAGCAACTTCCTTCTGATGCACGCAATGGGACCGAACGTAGCTGGTGTTATCGGTACTGCCGTAGCAGCAGGTACATTCATGGCTATCTTTGGCGTGAAATAGGATAGAGCAGATTTATTCTGAATAATGTATTTATATAGTAGGGTGGGATTCTTCGGGATCCTGCCCTATTGTTATATGCAAACGTCGGTTGCTGTTCACGGGTAGGCACTTTTGGAACCGAAACGTCGTTTTTTGTCGAATTTAATCGGTCGAAATAGTTTGCTTTTTGCTGGTGGAAGACGTAAAATGACAGTGAAGTAAGGAGGAATGGCACTAGAGAATAGAAAAGGAGAATGCACAGGATGGCGGATATGAGAGAAGAATTAGTTCAAAAGATTGAACGGGCAAGACAGCAGCTGAATCAAAATATTGACACAAAGGCAGCATATGACATAATTTATCACTACAGTGTGGAGCTTGACAAACTCTTAAATCAGTATATCGGGCTGGAGACGGAGACTGAAAGAGGGCTGGAGACGGCGCTATAAAATAAGAGTGGAAATAGAAACAAATATAGATAAGTACAGAAAACTCAGGTACATGTGTTCGGAAAAAGAACCGGTGCCTGAGTTTTCTGATTTTTTTTCGATTTAGACCTTGCCATTTTGATGGGCATGTACTAAAATAAACATAACAAGTGGTAGAAAGTGGTGAAAAGTGGAACGAAATGGATTTTCGGGACACAAAAGTGGTACACATCGGATGACGGGTGATTGATATGTTCATGGGAGAATACAATCATACAATCGATGCGAAGGGACGTTTGATCGTTCCGTCGAAGTTCAGGGAACAGCTTGGAGACGAATTTGTGGTGACAAAGGGGTTGGATGGCTGTCTTTTTGTGTACGATAACACCGAGTGGAAAAAGTTCGAAGAGAAGTTACAGGCACTCCCACTTACCAATCAGAATGCCAGAAAATTCTCCCGTTTCTTTCTGGCAGGTGCCTCGGCGTGTGAGGTGGATCGTCAGGGACGAATCCTGCTTCCTTCGGTTCTGCGGGATTTTGCAGGACTCGAGAAGGAGGTTGTCCTGGTCGGCGTCGGAAGCCGGATCGAGATCTGGAACAAGGCGATCTGGGCGGAGAAGAATGTCTATGATGACATGGAAGAGATTGCAGAAAATATGGAAGGCCTTGGCATATGATATTTAATCACAAATCAGTATTATTAAATGAGACGGTTGACAGTCTCTGTGTAAAGCCCCAGGGTATCTATGTGGATGGGACACTGGGAGGCGGCGGTCACGCGAGCGAGGTGGCGGCACGGCTGGGAGACGGCGGACGCCTGATCGGGATTGATCAGGATGCGGATGCGATTGCGGCTGCGTCAGAACGTCTGGCTCCCTTTGGAGATAAGATAACCGTTGTGCGGAGCAATTATGAGCGGATTGCACAGGTGTTAGATGAGCTGGAGATTCCGCAGGTGGATGGAATTTATCTGGATCTGGGTGTTTCTTCCTTCCAGCTTGACACAGCGGAACGGGGATTTACCTATCGCGAGGACGATGCGCCGCTGGATATGCGGATGGATCAGAGAAATGAGCAGACCGCGAAGGACATCGTCAATACCTACAGTGAGATGGAACTGTACCGGATCATCCGGGACTACGGTGAGGATCGGTTTGCGAAGAATATTGCAAAACACATTGTACAGGCACGACAGAAAAAAGAGATTGAGACGACAGGCGAGTTGACGGAGATCATCCGGGCATCGATTCCGGCAAAGGTCCGGGCGACCGGCGGTCATCCGGCAAAGCGTACGTTTCAGGCGATCCGGATCGAGTTAAACCGGGAACTGGATGTGCTGGAAGATTCGATCGATACGATGATTGAGCGCCTGGCACCGGGCGGACGGCTTTCGATCATTACGTTCCATTCCCTGGAAGATAGAATCGTAAAGAACCGTTTCCGGACGAATGAAAATCCATGCATCTGCCCGCCGGATTTTCCGGTCTGTGTTTGTGGACGCAAAAGCCGCGGTAGGGTGATTACAAGAAAACCGATTCTTCCGACCGATCAGGAGATGGAAGAAAATCCGCGTTCCAAGAGCGCAAAGCTCCGGGTATTTGAAAAATCATAAACAAAAGCATAACTGCACCGCAGAACAGAGATCGTTTCAGGTGCGGGGGAGATAAAAGAGAGAAAAAGCGAAAGAGCAGGGAGGGAACGTTATGTCTGTCAGAGGGAGACAACATGTATCGGCCTCCACGTATGTGGACGGTAATACCGTGCGAAAAGTTCAGAGAACCGTGGAGATAAGACCAGAAAGAGATGAGAGAGAGGAGTACCGGCATAAACACGCCGTGCGCCGCAACCAGGAAAAGGCGCTTTACATGAACGGACCGTATGTGCTGGCGCTGACCATCGCTGCGCTGATCACGCTGGTTTTATGTATGAATTATCTGCATAAGCAGGCGTCGATCACGACCCGTATCAACCACATTGAGGATCTGGAGCTGAAACTGGAGAACCTGAAGTCCGAGAACGATGCACTTCAGACCCGGATTGACACGTATGTGGATCTGGATCATGTATATAAAGTGGCGACCGAAGAGCTCGGCATGGTATATGCAAATAAGGATCAGATTCTTTTATATGACAAGACGGAAAGCGAGTATGTAAGACAGTATGAGGACATCCCAAAACACTAACGGCAGACAGACCTTTCGGAAATATATGCAGGAAAAGCTGGCAATTACCGTCCTGGTAATTATGCTGGCTTTGTTTGCATTGGTGCTGGTGCTTTATAATCTGGTAAAAAGTAAGGGCGAGTCGTACAATCAGATAGTCCTGAGCCATCAGGACTATGAGAGCCGCACGATTCCCTACAAGCGCGGCAATATTATCGACCGGAACGGGACGTATCTGGCGATTAGCGAGAAAGTTTACAATTTGGTCGTCGATCCGAAGCAGATTCTGGATACGGAGGAGAACTACCAGTATCTCGATGCCACGCTGGACGCGCTGGTGGAGTGCTTCGGTTACAAGCGGGACGAGCTGCAGGCGATGATCGAGGAGAAAAAAGACAGCCAGTATGTGATCTATGCGAAACAGCTTCCAGCGGAAGACAAAGAGAAGTTTGAGACTTATGAGAAGGACAAGAACAAGGAATACCGGGCGCTGCCGACGGAGGAAGGCGGCAACCAGCGTATCACGGGCGTATGGTTCGAGGAAGAATATAAGAGAACGTATCCGTACAATGAGCTGGCATGCAATGTGGTCGGTTTTGCCCTCAAGGATGGCAATGCATCCGGCGGTGTTGAACAGTATTATAATGATATCCTGAACGGTGTGAGCGGTCGTGAGTATGGTTATTTAAACGGCGATTCGAACGTCGAGCGAACAGTAAAACCGGCGCAGAACGGAAAGACGCTGGAGTTGACGATCGACGTCAACATCCAGAAGATTGTCCAGAAATATCTGGATGAGTGGCAGGCGGGCATTGGAAGTAATCTGGCGGCGGCGATCGTCATGGATCCGAACAGCGGTGAGATCCTGGCGATGGATACAACGACCCGTTACAATCTGAATGATCCGTACAATTTAAGTACCTACTATACGGATGAGGAAATCCAGGCGATGGATGAAAAGGCGAAGTCCGAGGCGTGGTATAAAATGTGGAGAAACTTCTGCGTGAGCGACTCCTATGAGCCAGGTTCTCCACAGAAAGCATTTACGGTAGCCGGGGCGATCGAGGAAGGCGCGATTTCCGGAAACGAGGTCTTTGAGTGCGGCGGAAAACTGCATTTCGGAGACTGGGATATCCGGTGTGTTGCCCGAGCCGGTCACGGACCGCTGACGATCACACAGGGATTGATGAAATCCTGCAACGTCGTTATGATGCGTATTGTATCACTGGAGGGAAAAGAGAAGTTTGTCCAGTATCAGAAGATTTTCGGATTTGGCGAGAAGACAGGCATCGACCTTCCGGGCGAGGCGTCAGGTCTGATTTATCAGGCATCCAATATGGATCCGGCTTCTCTGGCGACCAACGCATTTGGACAGAACTATAACTGTACGATGGTGCAGATGGCAGCCGGATATGCGTCCTTAATCAACGGCGGTTCCTATTATGAGCCGCATGTGGTAAAAGAGATTCTGAACGACGAAGGATCCGTTGTCAAATCCGTTTCTCCAAATCTGGTGCGAGAGACGGTTTCGGAATCGACCTCGAACTTCATTAATAATGCGCTTTACCAGACAGTATCAGGTGATGGCGGTACCGCGGGCGCGGCGGCAGTTGCCGGTTACGAAGTGGCTGGTAAGACAGGTACGGCGCAGAAGCAGCCGCGTGCGGAGAAGAATTATCTGGTTTCCTTTATCGGATATGCACCGGCATACAATCCGCAGGTACTCTGCTATGTGGTAGTAGATACCCCGCATCTGCCGGGCGAACAGCAGGCACATTCGACTTTTGCCAGCGAGATTTTCAGCAAGATCATGGCGGAAGTCCTTCCATATAAGAATGTATTCCCGGCAGGCGGCGCGGCACAGGATCTCGAGACCAATCTTTCCGGCCAGGAAGAAGGCATTATAAGCGGCACAGTGACCGAGGATCCGAATGCAGCTGAAACACCGGCAGAGACGACTCCGGCTCCGGAGGGCGGCTGGGCGAACTACGATGAGGAATTTATCGATTCCGGAGACGAGTACAGCTATCCGGATACGATGGGAAATGGGCAGGATGAATCGGCGGCGGTTGGAAACGGTGAAACGGCTGGAACGGGCAGAGACACCGGAACAGCGGATAATGCCGGAGAAACGGCAGCTTCCCAGGAAGCGCAGGCAGCGGGAGATTAAGAATTGTGCCTGTCGGGAAGACTTATCTATCCTGCGTGGAAAATACAGAATAAAGAAACGGTTCTTATGATATACTGTAGCAATGAGATCAGACAGGAAGCAGTATGAATCGGAACCGGACGCATCACAGAGGAAGAACTGTCTTTTTGTGCGCCGCCATCTGCCTGTGCATGGCAGGATTGGCGGGGAGACTGTTCTTCCTCATGCTGTATAAAGCGGATTATTACAGCCAGATGGCGGAGGAGCTGCATCGGCGGGAGCGCAGTATCAAAGCGCCGCGCGGGCGGATCCTTGACCGGAACGGAACGGTGATCGCCGATAACCGGACTGTATGTACTATCTCAGTGATTCATAATCAGGTAAAAGATCCGGAGACAGTTATCCGGGTTTTAAGCGAAGAACTGGGACTTCCGGAGGCGGAGGTGCGGAAAAAAACGGAAAAACGATCTTCCAGGGAGGTGATCAAGTCCAATGTAGAGAAAACGCGGGGCGATGCGATCCGGGAAATGCGCCTGGAGGGAGTCAAGGTGGATGAGGACTATAAACGATATTATCCATATGGACGTCTGGCATCGAAAGTGCTGGGATTCACCGGGGGAGATAATCAGGGGATCATCGGTCTGGAAGTACAGTATGAGAAGTATTTAAAGGGCACGGATGGCAAGATCCTGACGCTCACGGACGCGGCGGGGATCGAGCTGGAAAATGAGGCGGAGGATCGCATCGAGCCGGAGGCAGGGCGGGATCTGCAGGCGAGTCTGGATGTCAATATCCAGATGTACGCGGAACAGGCGGCGTACCAGACGATGCAGAAAAAGAATGCGAACCGCGTCTCGATCATCGTGATGAACCCGAAGAACGGGGAAATCTATGCAATGGTAAATGCACCGGAGTTTTCATTGAATGAGCCGTTTGAGCTGGTGACAGATGGAAAAAGCGAAGCTTCAGAAACAGAAGAAGACATATCCTGGAAGAATGAAGTGCAGTCACACGCAGCATCAGCGCAAAATAAACAAGCTCTCCTCAATCAGATGTGGCGCAATCCCTGTTTAAATGATACATACGAACCGGGGTCTACATTCAAAATCGTGACTGCCGCTGCGGGACTGGAGGCGGGCGTGGTCAACCTGACTGACCAGTTTTCCTGCCCGGGATTCCGGATCGTGGAAGATCGGAAGATTCGGTGTCACAAGGTGGGCGGACACGGCGGGGAGACGTTTTTACAGGGAATGATGAATTCCTGCAATCCTGTTCTGATCGATGTCGGGCAGCGGCTGGGACCGGAGCGGTACTATCAGTATTTTAAGCAGTTTGGTCTGCTGGGAAAGACTGGGATTGATCTGCCGGGTGAGGCGGGGACGATCATGCACCAGCCGGATCAGATCGGACCGGTGGAGCTGGCGACCGTCTCTTTTGGGCAGTCGTTTCAGATCACGCCGATCCAGCTCATTACAACGGCATCCTCCCTGATCAACGGGGGCACGCGCATCACACCGCACATCGGTATCCGTGCCGTGCGGGCAGATGGTCAGGCAGTCCATGTGTTTGCCTATCCAAAAGGGGAGAGAATCTTATCGGAGCAGACGAGTGAGACGTTGCGTTATATTCTGGAACAGGTGGTGGCGGAGGGGAGTGGAAAAAACGCCCGGATCGAGGGCTACCGGATCGGCGGAAAGACGGCAACCTCGGAGAAACTTCCAAGGAGCCGGAAAAAATATATTTCCTCATTTTTAGGGTTTGCACCGGCGGACGATCCGCAGGTGATCGCGCTCATCACCATCGATGAACCGGAAGGAATCTACTATGGCGGGACGATTGCCGCCCCGGTGATCCGCGATCTGTTTGAGGTCATTTTGCCGTATCTGGGGGTGGAGAAAAGAGGTTGATTATTCCCCTAAAAAGACGTATACTATTGAGGTGTATAAATTGAGGAACTATCTCTGTATACATAGGAAGATAAGTTAGAGGTGTGACATGGTAAATGAAACAATACTGGCGGTTATCATCGCATTTGTGGTCAGCGCAGTGCTGTGCCCGATCGTGATACCGTTTCTCAACAGGTTGAAATTCGGACAGCAGGTGCGCGATGACGGACCGCAGACGCATCTGAAAAAGCAGGGAACCCCGACGATGGGCGGTCTGGTAATTCTTTCCAGCATCATCATTACGTCTCTGCTCTATATCCGGGATTATCCGAAGATCATTCCGGTGCTGTTTATGACTGTTGGATTCGGCGTGGTTGGATTTCTGGACGATTACATCAAGATCGTGATGAAACGTTCGGAGGGCTTAAATCCGATCCAGAAGCTGATCGGACAGTTTGTGATCACAGGTATTTTTGCCTATTATATTGTAACCTCACCGGACATCGGAACAGGGATGCTGATTCCATTTACCGGCAAGTATTTACAGCTTCCGGTCTGGCTGTTTGTACCGGCACTGTTCTTCATCATTCTGGGAACTGACAATGGCGTGAACTTCACAGATGGTCTGGACGGTCTGTGCACCAGTGTGACGATTCTGGTAGCAACGTTCTTTACGATCGTGGCGATCGGGGAGAACAGCGGCATTAGCCCGATTACCGGCGCAGTAGTTGGAAGTCTTCTGGGCTTTCTTCTGTTCAATGTCTATCCGGCGCGTGTGTTCATGGGCGATACCGGTTCACTGGCACTTGGCGGTTTTGTTGCTTCCAGTGCCTTTATGATGCAGATGCCGATCTTTATCGCGATCGTGGGTCTGATTTATCTGGTGGAAGTATTATCTGTTATTATTCAGGTAACCTATTTTAAGAAGACGGGCGGAAAGCGTTTTTTCAAGATGGCGCCGATCCATCACCATTTCGAGCTCTGCGGATGGTCTGAGACCAGAGTCGTAGGCGTATTTTCGATTATTACGGCAATCCTTTGCCTTATAGCATACTTAGGATTATAGGAGGAAGATTATGAGTCAGAAAGTATTAGTAGCAGGAACAGGTATCAGCGGTATTGCAGCTGCAAAGCTCCTTCTCTCAAAAGGCGGGGAGGTAGTGCTTTACGATGGCAATGAAAAACTGGATCCAGAGGAGCTGAAAAAGAAATTTGACGAAGGCGCGACGATCACGTTCGTCCTCGGAGAGCTGAAAAAGACGGATTTGTTAGGCGTGGAGCTGGCAATTTTAAGCCCAGGCATCCCGACCGATGCACCGTTTGTAGAGATGATTCGTGAAACCGGTATTCCGATCTGGGGCGAGATGCAGCTTGCATATCACTGTGCCAAAGGACGTATGGCAGCCATTACCGGCACGAACGGAAAGACAACGACGACTTCCCTGACCGGCGAGATCATGAAGTCTTTCTATGACAGCGTATTTGTAGTTGGAAATATCGGTGAGCCGTTTGCATTCCATGCATTGGAGACAACGGATGAGACCGTAACTGTTGCAGAGGTATCGAGCTTCATGCTGGAGACCATGACTGATTTCCACCCGAATGTAAGCGCTATTTTAAATATTACCCCGGATCATCTGGATCGTCATAAGACGATGGAATGCTACATCGAGACGAAAGAGAGCATTACCAAGAACCAGAAAGAGGGCGATGTCTGCGTCCTGAACTATGAGGATCCGGTACTGCGTGAATTTGGTGAGACTTTAAAAGACATCAAGGTGGTATATTTTTCCAGTCTGCGTACCCTGAAACAAGGTTTCTACCTGAAAGAGGATGAGATTGTATACAATGACGGCGAGAAAGAGACCGTGATTGTCAATATCCACGATCTGAAGCTACTTGGCCGTCATAACCATGAAAATGTTATGGCAGCGGTTGCTATCAGTATGAACATGGGCGTTCCGCTGGAGAAGATCCAGAAGGTGATCAAGGAATTCAAGGCAGTTGAACACCGCATTGAGTTCGTAACCGAGCGTTTTGGTGTCAAATACTACAACGATTCCAAGGGAACCAACCCGGATGCAGCGATGCAGGCGATCAAGGCGATGCCGGGACCGACCTTATTAATCGCAGGCGGATATGATAAGCATTCCGAGTTTGACGAGTGGATCGAGAGCTTTGGCGGAAAGGTACGCTATCTGGTGCTGATCGGCCAGACCCGCGACAAGATTGCCGAGTGTGCAAAACGCCACGGCTTCAATGATATCATGTACGCGGAAGATCTGCAGGAGGCTGTACAGGTATGTGCATCCTACGCAAATCCAGGCGATAACGTCCTGCTTTCACCGGCATGTGCAAGCTGGGGGCAGTTCAAGAACTTTGAAGAGCGCGGACGCAAATTCAAAGAGTTTGTGAGAAATTTGTAATACCAAGGTTCAAAGGTCGGAAATCCGACGCAAGATTGCTTGCAGGAGGAATTGTGACTTTTGAGAATTGCGGAGTGCAAAGCACGCAGCAATTCGGTATTGGAAGAATAAAGGTTACTGGGCACGTATGCGTGAACAGTAACGAATAAAGGCTTAATGTATTTAAGGGGGCTGTCGCAGCCGGCATTTGTCTGCGGCAGCCCTGATTTGAAGGAAAAACTGCCGTTTACAGGCAGAATTTCGAAACTGTAACAACAAAAAGCAGGGGAGTGGAAGTATGCCGGAACCGGGAAAAATTAAAAAGAAAAAACCACATCGGTTTTATGATTACAGTCTGCTGTTTACCATCATTTTCCTGACGGTATTCGGACTGATCATGATTTACAGCGCGAGCTCCTATAAGGCGCAGCTTGATTACGGCAATCCGGGATATTTTATGCTTCGTCAGGCGGGCATCGCGGGTGTCAGCTTTGTTGCGATGTATATCGTCTCCAAGATAGATTATCACTGGTTTGCGCGGTTTGCAATGCTGGGATATATCGCTTCATACGTGACGCTGCTTCTGACGCGTTTTACACCTCTGGGCGTGGCATCGCATGGTAAGAAGCGCTGGCTGCGCCTGGGACCGCTCCAGTTCCAGCCGACCGAGATTGTCAAGATTTCCCTGATTCTGCTTCTGGCGGTTCTGATTGCCAATCTGGGCGTGCGGATCAACCAGCTGCGGGCAGTCGGATTTATCGTGGCGCTGTCGGCGCCGCTGGCACTTTTAGTTACGGCGAACAACTTAAGTTCTGGTATCATCATCTGCGGCATCGTGTTTGTGATGCTGTTTGTGGCGTGCAAGATCAAATGGCCGTTTTTTCTCTGCATCGGAGGTGGCGTCGGACTTCTGGCGGTCGCCCCCTATATAGGGCATCTGCTGGTAAAGCTCCATATCCTGAAGGATTATCAGCTGGGACGAATCAATGTCTGGGTCAACCCGGTGCAGTATGCACGTTCCGGCGGTTATCAGGTGCTCCAGGGCCTGTACGCGATCGGTTCCGGCGGTCTGTTTGGAAAGGGACTGGGCGAGAGTCTCCAGAAGCTCGGCTTCGTGCCGGAGGCGCAGAATGATATGATTTTTTCGATTATCTGTGAGGAATTAGGTCTGTTTGGCGCGATTTCGGTCATTCTGATTTTCATGTTTATGATTTACCGCTTCATGGTAATTGCTGGAAATGCACCGGATCTGATGGGTGCGATGATCGTGATCGGCGTGATGGCACACATCGCGATTCAGGTTATCTTAAATATCGCGGTTGTTACGAATACGATCCCGAACACGGGTGTTACGCTGCCGTTTATCAGTTACGGAGGTACGTCCGTCATGTTCCTGATGCTGGAGATGGGGATGGTGTTAAGCGTCTCGAACCAGATTAAGCTGGAGCAGTAGGAATATTTGGCGGAGTTACATATTCACCTCGGGAAATGTAGAAAATGAGAACCATTTTCTCTCGTTGGCATATAATAATACATAGATGCCGGTGGGAGGGGATTGTTTGGCTTTCATCGAGATTCACGGACCGTGCCGGATTCAGGGCGGACTCACGGTGCAGGGGTCGAAAAATGCAGTTTTGCCGATAATGGCGGCGTCGGTGTTAAACCGCGGAATTACCGTGCTTGAAAATGTCCCCAGAATACAGGATGTGTTCTGTATGATGGGGATTCTTGATTCTCTGGGATGCCGGTGTGCGTTGCACGGAAACCGTCTGGAAATCGATACTTCAAAGATGAATGGCTGGCGGATCGAGCAGAAAGCGATGGGGAAAATGCGCTCGTCCATTATGCTTTTGGGAGCGCTCCTGGGACGCTTTTGCGAGGCGGGGGTCTACAGCCCCGGCGGATGTATGATCGGAAAACGTCCAATCGACTGGCATTTGCGGGCACTCCGTGCGCTGGGCGCGGAAATACAGGAACCGGAGTCGGACGGCTTCCTGCATGCACAGACAACGGGACTTCGCGGGGCAGAGATTATTTTTCCGTTTCCGAGTGTCGGCGCGGTGGAAAATGCCCTGTTTGCCGCTGTGGCAGCGGTGGGGCGGACGGTTCTGCGGGGATGCGCGCGGGAACCGGAGATTGGACAGCTGTGCCATTTTCTAAATGGTATGGGGGCATCGATCCGGGGGATCGGGACGGATGCGCTGATCATAGAAGGCGGATTGCCGCTCCATGACAGCCGGTTTGTGATCGGCGGCGACCGGATCGTAGCCGGGACCTATCTTCTTGCCGCTGCGTCCTGCAGCGGTGAGGTGATCGTGGACGGCGTGCAGACACAGGAGCTGCGTGCATTGACCGGGGTGCTGGAGCATATGGGCGTTTCGCTTTATCAGGAACCGGAACTTATATATGTACACAGCGGACAGCGCCTGCGGGCGGTATCGGTGAAAACTGGACCGTATCCGGCGTTTCCGACCGATCTGCAGCCGTTTTTGATGGCGGCGCTGTCACGGGCGGATGGAACCAGTATGCTGCGGGAGACGGTATTTGAAAACCGGTTTGGCACAGCGGCGGAGCTTCAAAAAATGGGGGCGAACATCGAATGCAGCGGGAACATTGCCCGGATTGACGGAGTGGAAACCTTGCGGGGAGCTTTGGTGCGTGCCCGTGATCTGCGGGGCGGCGCAGCCCTGACGGTGGCAGCCCTGGGGGCGGACGGATGGACCAGAGTATCAGAATGTGAACATATTGAGCGGGGATATGAAGATATTTGCCGGGACTTGCGGGCATTAGGAGCAGAGATCCGGCGCCGGGAGGATGATGGAGATAGAGAAGATACAGATTGAAAAAAAGACAGAGGAAAAGGTATGGCGCCGCCGTGGAAAAAAACATATCTGGATCACGGCGGCAGCACTTCTTGTGGCAGCCGCGTTTTTTGTCGGTCTGTCGCTGCTTCAGATCAATACAATCCATGTCAGTGGAAACCGGCAATATACGGCAGAGCAGATAGAGGCGTCTATTTTCGATTCGCGGCTGAGCCGGAATCCGGTGTTCTGCTATCTGCAGTACCGCTTCCGGCCGCACAAGTCAATTCCGTTCGTGCAGGATTACAAGCTGGTGTTCCGCAGCCCGTCGGACGTGGAGGTGATCGTCTACGAGAAGAGTGTGGTTGGTTACGTTTCCTACATGAACAGCCGGATGTATTTTGACAAGGACGGCATCATTGTGGAGAGCACAAGCGAGACATTGCCGGGTGTGCCTAAGATTGCCGGACTTTCCTTTGGACATATCGTGCTGCATCAGCCGCTGCCGGTCGAGGATATCAGCGTTTTCAACGAGATTCTGAACCTGACGCAGGTGCTGTCGGTCAACGAGGTTGCGGTGGACGAGATCCGTTTTAATAAGGAAAAGGAAGCGACACTTCAAATCAGGAGCTTGAAGGTTGAGCTGGGAAGCAACAGTGAGATGAACGGGAAACTTTCGGAGCTGACGGATATTCTGCGGGATTATCCGGATCTGTCCGGAACCCTCTATCTGGACAGCTACGATGAATCGAATGCAAACCCGATGTACCGGTTTGATAAAAACTAGGAAGAATCGGCAAAATCGTGCTGCAGCTGCCAGCATATGGAAATTGTGACATTACTGGGCACGTATGCGTGAACAGTAACATTGTGACTGGTTTATTGAAAATTTATAAAAGAAACGATTGATTTTTTGCTGAAAATCAAATATAGTATTAGGTAGGCTAGATTTAAAAGACCCTAATTTTAGTATAAAAATGATAAAACCGGAACAGATGGGAAAATGAAGGAGGAAGTATCTTGTTAGAGATAAAGATAAATGAAGCAGAGAACTCTGCCAGAATTATAGTAGTAGGTGTCGGCGGAGCCGGTAACAACGCTGTCAACCGTATGATCGATGAAGATATTGCCGGTGTAGAATTTATCGGTATCAATACAGATAAGCAGGCACTGCAGTTCTGCAAGGCGTCCACAGCTATGCAGATTGGTGAGAAGCTGACCAAGGGACTTGGTGCAGGCGCAAAGCCGGAGATCGGTGAGAAAGCAGCTGAGGAAAGCCAGGAAGAACTGGCACAGGCTCTCAAGGGTGCAGATATGGTATTCGTTACCGCAGGTATGGGCGGCGGTACCGGTACAGGTGCAGCTCCGGTTATTGCACGTATCGCAAAAGATATGGGCATCCTGACGGTCGGCGTTGTCACAAAGCCGTTCCGTTTCGAGGCAAAGACCCGTATGAGCAACGCGCTCAATGGTATCGAAAAACTGAAAGCAGCTGTCGATACTCTGATCGTTATCCCGAATGATAAACTTCTTGAGATCGTAGACCGCCGTACCACGATGCCGGATGCACTGAAGAAAGCAGATGAGGTTCTTCAGCAGGCAGTACAGGGTATTACCGACCTGATTAATGTTCCGGGTCTTATCAATCTTGACTTTGCAGATGTTCAGACCGTTATGGTGGACAAGGGTATCGCTCATATCGGTATCGGTCATGCGAAGGGTGATGACAAAGCACTTGAGGCTGTTAAGCAGGCTGTATCCAGCCCGCTGCTTGAGACAACCATCGAGGGTGCAAGCCACGTTATCATCAATATTTCCGGCGATATCAGCCTGATCGAGGCAAATGACGCAGCCAGCTATGTACAGGAGCTTGCAGGCGACGATGCCAATATCATCTTCGGTGCGATGTACGATGAGAATGCACAGGATGAGGCGACGATCACTGTTATCGCGACTGGACTGGATTCCCACGGTGTGAACACACCGGTCGCAAAAGCGATGACTGAGTTCAAGACTCCGTTCAAGGCAAAGACGACTGGCAATACATACGCTCAGCCGGCAGCACAGACTGCAGCGGCAGCGCAGCCGACCTACAAGGCACCGACCTTCCGTGCACCATCTGCAGCAGCACCGGCACAGCCAGTCGCTCCGAAGGAAGCACCGCAGTCGGCACCGGCACAGCCGTTCCGCCCGATGCGCCAGGAAACACAGATCAATATTCCGGATTTTCTGAGAAATAAGAAATAATATAAAAGTGAGAGATGAGCTGCTCTTGCTTTAGTAAAAATACAAAATATATACAGAAGCAGTTGCTTTTGGAAGAGACACGCATTAGAAGTGAAAATTTCTGATGCGTGTTTTTTTTATCGTCGATTCAGACCTTCGACTTATGTCGAATCTATTCAAATTTCACGTTTTTCCCCCGATTTTTGGCGATCAAAACAGGCGTTTTGCGCCCTCGGTTTGACAAATTTTGCGGAACTTTTTTCTTATAATATCCCGTGTCGGACAGAAAGGTGGGAAGAGACAGTGACCTATCGTGTGTATGCGGATGTCATCCTGCTGCAAAATCTGGCAGCGGATTTCCTGCTTCTGTCGGTGGTGAAGAATTGCCTGCGTCTGCCGGAACGCCGGTATGGGCGGTTGGCAGGGAGTCTTCTGGGAGCCGTGTATGCGTTAGGAATGGTGTTAGCTCCGGTTCCGCTGGGATATGCCGGGCGGATGCTCCTAAGCGCCACGATGAGTGTGCTGATGTCATGGACGGCATTTTCCATCCGTAGGAAGTCGGAGGCGGCAGAAGCCGCGATCGGGCTTTACATAGCATCTATGCTGGCGGCTGGCTGCATGGAACTGGTTCAGCCGCTTGGAATACAGGTGAATCTTCTGTTCTGGCTGTTTACCGCGGGGGGTAGTTTTCTGATTCCATCTGCGGTGTGGCGGTTTGGTATGCAGCGGTGTATGAAGCTGGAACACCAGTACGCGGTAACGCTTTTTAACAAAGGCAGGGAGCGGCATGTGCAGGCGATTCTCGACACAGGCAACCATCTGACGATGCCGCTTTCGGGGCGTCCGGTGCAGGTGCTGGATGCGTGTGCGGCAGAGAGATTTTTTTCCTGGGAGGACGGTGTCCAATACATCCCATTTCGGAGTGTCGGAAAGGGCGGCGGCGTGATTCCGGCATATCAGGCGGAGCGGATGGAAGTGTCCAGTCAGGGCGGTATGCGGGTGATTGAGAAGCCGTGGATTGCCATTTCACAGGAGGCGCTGTCGCAGAAGGGCGAGTATCAGATGCTGCTCAATGAAAAATATTGGTTGTGAAGAAAAACAGCCGTTATGGTCTGAACCATAGCGAACAACATAAGGGGGAAAGCGTATGTTTATAAAAGTTTCAGTTCCAGGTCAGTTCCGTTTAAAAATGATGCCGTCGTTCCGGTCATTTCTGATGCATCGGGACGGGGAAGTTCATTATATCGGGGGAACCGATATCCTTCCGGCACCGTTTGACAGTGTGCGGGAGGCGGAGGTTTTAAGAAAATTTGGAACCAGTGAGGATAAAGAGGCGCGTTCGGCGCTGATCGAACACAACCTGCGCCTGGTGGTCTACATAGCAAGAAAGTTTGACAACACCAGCGTGGGCGTGGAAGATCTGATTTCGATCGGGACGATCGGTCTCATCAAGGCGATCAACACGTTTGACGTGGATAAAAATATTAAGCTGGCGACCTATGCATCCCGTTGTATTGAAAATGAGATTCTGATGTATCTCCGGAGAAATAATAAGACGAAGCTCGAGGTTTCGATCGATGAGCCGTTGAATGTGGACTGGGATGGAAATGAATTGCTTCTGTCGGATATTTTGGGAACGGATGAGGATATTATTTACCGGGATCTGGAGGATGAGACAGAGCGGAAACTGTTGAATGCGGCGATCGACCGCCTGAATCCGCGGGAACAGAAAATCGTGAAGCTGCGCTTTGGTCTGGGGAGAGAACAGGAAAATGAAATGACCCAGAAGGAGGTTGCCGACCTTCTGGGTATCTCGCAGTCATACATATCGAGGCTGGAAAAGAAGATTATGAAACGCCTTAAGAAAGAAATTTCGCAGCAATGCGGTCTATACACCAGCCGATAAGTGCTGGAAGAAACAGACCGATCAGGATGTAAAACGGACCCATTTCATAGCGGAAGGAGACTGGGAAGTTGGAAAGCGTTTCCGGTATTTCCTTCAAAATGAAGCGGGCATAGGCAAAATCGATCAGCTTGAACAGCGTGAAATGAATCGCCATAATGTCAAAGGAATGGCGTCCTAAAAAGGCAAGGACCTTTGCCAGCGGTCTGATGCGCTCGGACAGGTCGGAGAGCGAAAGGACGAAGTAAATTCCAATGATGGAGATCGGATAAAATAAGACGCCCGGAATGTGCATGCTTGCCAGATCGATGAAAATGTGAAGATTTGTGTTCGTCAGGTGCAGAAGCAGGGCGCTTATCAGGCAGCCGTACCAGACCGTATAGTGGCGGAAATTGGAGAAAAACTGCTGCATCAGCCAGGCGATGAGATAGACCGGAACAACGAGCAGTGCCGCCTGCAGATTGTAAGGGAGCGGGCAGCTTCTCATATTTAAGAAGACACCAGCAAGGCCAATCAGGATGCATGCAAATGCACATACAGGAAGCTTGACATTATCTTTCCGGGTGAAGCGGGCAGCTGCGCGTCCAAACCAGACGCATCCGGCAAAGAGTCCGGAGGACACCAGCCAGACCGGCAGAAACCAGAGGGCACCCTGAACCTGTTCCGGGGAGTTGAAGGAAAGACTGCTCATCCATGCCGTAAGCATTCTGGTGTGGTTGTAAAGTTCCTGGCCTGCATAGAGCCTGTGCGTCACAAAAAAGTTGTGGAGCAGGACAAAAAACAGCGTGTAGAACATATACCTGGGCCATGCACCGGCGAGACGGGAGCCGAAGTAGAGAAACGGCGTATCCCCGTATTTCGTTTCATTATAAAAATAGCCTGTGATAAAGAAGAACAGTGCCAGGTGGAACAGATAGACGAACGCACCGGCGAAATATCCGGTATGCCCCAGCACGATCGCAATAATGCCCCATCCCTTTACGATATCCCAGTAGAGGGAACGGGCTTTTTTTTGTGTGTTCATGAATGGATCTCCTTGTGGTTGAATTCTATTTTCTATAAATAATATTGATCGTAAAACCCCTGAAAATATATTTTACTATGGAACGGCAGAAAAGGCAAGAAATTGGAATGAGTGAAAACGGTTCTCATTTGTCCGGGTATAAATGAGCTTTGAATTGTCCATTCTAATGTATAGGTGACAAAACAAAAATCAAAACGATTCAACCGTTTGCGTTGATCGTCCATCATACGGAGGGAATGGAAATGCCGGTCTATAAAGTGGAAATCTGCGGGGTCAATACATCCAAGCTGCCTCTTTTAAGTAATGAGGAGAAAGAAGAACTGTTTCGCCGGATTCTAAAGGGCGATCGGGAGGCAAGAGAACAGTATATAAAGGGGAATCTGCGGCTGGTGCTCAGTGTAATACAGCGCTTTTCGGGCAGCCGGGAAAATGTGGACGATCTGTTCCAGATTGGCTGTATCGGCCTCATCAAGGCGATTGATAATTTTGATATTACCCAGAATGTCCGTTTTTCGACGTATGCGGTTCCGATGATTCTGGGGGAGGTAAAACGGTATTTGAGGGATAACAATTCAATCCGGGTCAGCCGGTCGCTCCGCGATACGGCATACAAAGCGATCTATACCCGTGAAAATCTGCTGAAAAAGCAGTCAAAGGAGCCGACACTCTGTGAGATTGCCAAAGAATTGGGAGTCAGCAAAGAGGAGATTGCGTATGCGCTCGATGCTATCCAGAGCCCGGTCAGCCTGTACGAACCGGTCTATACGGACGGCGGCGATCCGCTCTACGTGATGGATCAGCTCAGTGACAAGAAAAATTCAGAGGAACATTGGGTCGAGGATCTGTCGCTGGGGGAGGCGATGCAGCGCCTGCCGGACCGGGAACGCCGCATTATTGATATGCGCTTTTTTGAGGGAAAGACCCAGACAGAGGTTGCCGAAGAAATTCATATTTCGCAGGCGCAGGTGTCACGGCTGGAGAAGAGTGCGTTAAAAAGCATGAAGCATTATTTGAGCTGAATGTTGATAGGGATTGTGTTATAGAGATTGTGTGAGATTCTTCTGATTGATTGTTTGGCGGCTCTGTGTTAAAATATAGAGGATATAGTCTGCAAAAAGAATCTGAAAATCAAGCAGATGACTGTTATCTGAACTGGGGTTGAGCGGAGTATTCCATCTGATATAGTGATAAAGGCAGCTTGGCGATGCGACACTCAGGCAGTCATGGACAGCAGACAGAGTAGAAAAGACAGGCGCAGGCGGATTGAGTCTCGCGCATGATAAAAAGAGCCGGAGGAATTCAAATGGAGAAATTACGTGAGCTGATGAAAGAACATCAGGATAAAGCAGATAAAAAAGTGATGGGAGAGGTTCTGGAGCTGCTTCAGAGAGAGCCGGGACTGTTTGTTGTGACTGTCCATGCGACGAAAAACTTCTTCCTGGGTGCAGAGAACGGCAAGGCGGCTGCTTTCCTTTACACCAGCCGCGAGTATGCAGATGAGTTCGTGAAAGGGCTGGAGATGGTCGGCGTAGAGACGAAGGTACTGGAGATCCGCCCATTACAGCGTATTTCCTTTTTCAACGACCTCTACCGCAGCGGTTTTGAGGCAGTTGTGATCGACAAGGGACAGGAAAATCATATGTCCATGTCGCTGTTCAGCATCATCGAGAAACCAAAGGATACATCCGAGATCGTGATGAACCCGTCCCTGGTCCGTTCTGCAAATCAGTTCTATCAGGCACTGGTACAGCATCAGGCATTCCCACAGATGCAGGATCTGATGTGCAAAGAGCTTTACGGTGCGCGTCTGCTGGTTCCGGTTGCTGACCCGCAGAAGACGACGGCAGTGCCGGTTCTGACCACCGGAAAGGGTGTACGCTATTACCCGGCATTTACGGATTTAGTAGAATTTGGCAAATTTGACCGTAAACACCAGTTTGGAGCAATGGAAGTCCGCTTCCGCGATCTGAAAAAATATCTGGATTACGTGAATGGAATCGTGGTAAATCCGTTTGGATTTGCACTCCGTCTGGACGGCGAGAAGCTGGATCGGATTGAGAAAGAGAATATGAAGCTGAAGGTTGTAAAATAAATGCTGCTGTGACCGTGACCGGTAATAAATAGATGTCAGCATAATAAACTGTGATGAAAAGGCTGTCTCCCATCAGAATGTATCATATAGATGCATCTGCCGAGAGACAGCCTTTTTGATTATTCGGTTCTCCTGTTTTTTTCATATAAATGTAGTAATCCCTTCATCAACAGCGCCCCATCATACGTGATCGTATGCGAACAGAGCGGCAGGACAATCTTGGAGATGCCGCCGGTGGCGATGATGGAAGTTTTCTCTCCGAGTTCTTCCTCGATGCGATCCAGCATACCGTCGATCATCGCGGCATTGCCAAATATGACGCCGCTTCTCATGCAGTCTATGGTATTTTTGCCAATGACACGGCGCGGCGTATCGAGGCTGATGCGCGGCAGCTGGGCAGTGCTGGCGCTCATGCTGTCGAGGGAAACGCGAAGTCCCGGCAGGATCGCGCCGCCGACATAGCGTCCGTTTTTGTCGATGACAGACATGGTCGTAGCGGTTCCCATTTCGATGATGATGATTGGCGGTTCATGCTCTGCAAGGGCACCGACTGCGTTTACGATCATATCGCTGCCGACGGATTTCGGATTGTCCATCAGGATGTTTAAGCCGGTTTTCATGCCGGAACCGACCAGCATTGCGTTTAGTCCCGTTATTTTACGGATGGCGGCAAGAATCGTCCGGTTAAGCGGCGGAACGACCGAGGAGACGATCGCACCATCAAGCTGATCTGGGGCGATATGGTAAATTTCAAGAATACTTTTCAGCGCCACGGCATATTCCAGATTCGGTTTTCCGATGGTGGTCGTGATGCGTTCTACAAAATACGTTTTTTTTGCGTCGATCACGCCGATAATAATGTTGGTGTTTCCAACGTCGATAGCTAGAATCATAAAATAACTCCTTTATATCTCCTGCATCTCTACAATAATCAACAGCTCTTATAAAATGTTGATTGTATAGTTATCGCAACGGTTTCATATGTTCAACTGTTACTATTTATTATATATCCACGTTAATAGTATGATTATATGTTTTTTAAAGAAAAGGATCAAGAAGAAGATGAAAAATGTTTTTAAGATCTGTTACCGATCGCGCGTGAGTGAACCATAACTTGGACTTGCGTATTCGTTTAAAATAATATAGAATAAATACGTTTAGACAAAGTTGAAGAATGGTAGTAAGTTTGGAGGAAGATTTTTTTGGAAAATATAGCGGAGCAGATCAAAAAACGGCGTACATTCGCCATTATTTCCCACCCGGATGCTGGTAAGACAACCCTGACGGAGAAGTTTCTTCTCTACGGAGGCGCGATCAACCTGGCTGGTACGGTCAAGGGAAGAAAAGCAGCCAAGCACGCGGTTTCTGACTGGATGGAGATAGAGAAGGAGAGAGGTATTTCGGTTACCTCTTCCGTATTACAGTTTAATTATGAGGGATTCTGCATCAATATCCTGGATACACCAGGACATCAGGATTTCTCGGAGGATACCTACCGTACTCTGATGGCAGCCGATTCGGCGGTCATGGTCATCGATGGTTCTAAGGGTGTCGAGGCGCAGACGATCAAGCTTTTCAAGGTTTGCGTTATGCGCCACATCCCGATTTTTACCTTTATCAACAAGATGGACCGCGAGGCGCGCGATCCGTTTGAGTTGATGGATGAGATCGAGAGCGTGCTCGGCATCCGTACCTGCCCGGTCAACTGGCCGATCGGCTGCGGTAAGAATTTTAAGGGCGTGTATGACCGTGCCACAAAGAAGATCACAACTTTCACAGCAGCAATGGGCGGACAGAAGGAGGTCGCATCTCAGGAGTTCTCGTTAGAGGGCGATGAGGTTAACTCCATCATCGGTCCAGACTACCATCGGCAGCTGATGGATGATATCGAGCTTCTGGACGGTGCATGCGATGAGCTGGATATGGAGCGTGTCAGCCGCGGAAATTTATCCCCGGTATTCTTTGGTTCGGCTCTGACAAACTTTGGTGTAGAGACATTCCTGGAGCATTTCCTGAAAATGACAACCTCGCCGCTGCCGAGAAATACGACAACCGGCATGGTGGATCCGTTCTCTCCGAATTTCAGCGCGTTTGTCTTCAAGATTCAGGCAAATATGAACAAGGCGCACCGCGACCGTATCGCATTTATGCGTATCTGTTCCGGCAAATTTGAGGCAGGCATGGAAGTAACGCATGTGCAGGGCGGACGCAAGATCCGTCTCTCCCAGCCACAGCAGATGATGGCGCAGGATCGAAAGATCGTCGAGGAGGCATATGCGGGCGATATCATCGGTGTATTCGATCCGGGTATTTTCTCGATCGGTGATACACTCTGTACAGGTGAAAAGGTAGAATTTGAAGGCATTCCTACGTTCGCACCGGAACATTTTGCACGCGTGCGCCAGATGGACACGATGAAGCGCAAGCAGTTCATCAAGGGCATCAGCCAGATCGCCCAGGAAGGTGCGATCCAGATCTTCCAGGAGTTCAACACAGGTATGGAAGAGATCATCGTCGGCGTAGTCGGCGTCCTCCAGTTCGAGGTACTGACCTACCGTCTGGAAAATGAGTACAATGTAGAAGTCAAGCTGGAAAAGCTTCCATACGAGTACATCCGCTGGGTAGAAAACGCTGACGAGATCGACGTTGCCAAGATTCAGGGAACTTCGGATATGAAGCGGATCAAAGACCTCAAAGACAATCCACTGCTTCTGTTTGTCAACAGCTGGAGTGTGGGAATGGTAGAAGAGCGGAATCCGAAGCTTAAATTAAGCGAGTTTGGGCGTAACTAAAGCCATGCAGCGGAAAGCACCGTTTCAGCGAATGGAAAATTTATTTTTCAGGCGCTGAAAGGGGGATTTCTGCTATACGGCGCAGCCGGACAGGGGTGTGAAACCGCAGGTTTTACACCCCTGGGCATGGTAAAACAAGAGAGAGTCCCTATCGCACCACTGGGCATGGTGAAACAAGAGAGGGTTCCCATCGTCCCGCCTGGGCATGGTGAAAATATAGAAAAAATCAGAAAAGGAGACATTTCATATGAGCAGAGTAGATGTAGTACGTGCAGCCATGGTAGAAGCCATGAAAGCAAAAGACAAAGCAAGAAAAGATTCCTTATCCATGCTGTTATCCGCACTGAAAAATGCGGAGATCGACAAGCGTTCTCCGCTGACTGAGGAAGAGGCGGACGCAGTTGTAAAGAAAGAGATCAAGCAGACGAAGGAGACTCTGGAACTGGCTCCGGCAGATCGTGCGGATATCCGTGAGGAGGCACAGGCACGTCTGGCAGTTTATCAGGAATTTGCACCGGAGGATCTGACCGAAGAGCAGATCGCAGAGGTGATCAAAAGTGTTCTGGCAGAGCTTGGCATTGAAAATCCGGCACCGTCTGACAAGGGCAAAATCATGAAAACCCTGATGCCGAAGGTAAAGGGCAAGGCAGACGGAAAGGTAGTGAACCAGGTACTGGCTGGAATTCTGTCCAAATAATAACAAAAGGAAAAGAACGAGGCGGAAGATTTATGTATAAAAAGAAAATCGAGCAGTATATCGAGGCGCACAAGCAGGAGATGTTAGATGACATATGCACGCTGTGCAGCATCAACAGCGAGCGTTCGGCATACCAGGAGGGCGATCCGTTCGGCGAAGGTCCGAGCCGCGCACTGGCACAGGCACTCAAAATGGCGGAAGAGTATGGATTTTCCATCAACAATTACGATAATTATGTAGGAACCGCCGATTTAAACGACGGTGAGCACCAGCTAGATATTCTGGCACACCTGGATGTTGTCCCAGCAGGCGAGGGCTGGACTGTGACACAGCCGTTTGAACCGATTGTAAAAGACGGAAAGTTGTACGGACGCGGCACGGCGGATGACAAGGGACCGGCGGTGGCAGCTCTGTATGCGATGCGTGCGGTCAAAGAACTGGGAATCCCGGTGACAAAAAATGTCCGTCTGATTCTGGGAACAGATGAGGAGTGCGGCAGCAGCGATATTGAACATTATTATAAAGTGGAGAAGGAAGCGCCGATGACATTTTCACCGGATGCTTCGTTCCCGGTTATCAATATCGAAAAAGGACGTTTCCCGGGGCATGTGACAGCTTCTTTTGAGGTATCGACGGAGAATGCGCGGATCCTGTCCATCGAGGCTGGCATCAAGATCAATGTTGTTCCGGGCAAGGCGCATGCGACAATTACAGGACTGACCGAGGAAGAGGTACGTCCGATGGCAGAGGGCGTGACGAAGGAGACTGGCGTACAGTTTGAGCTTCAGGCAGAGGAAGATGCGATCGTGATCACCGCAATCGGTGAGGGCGCACACGCCTCGACACCGGAGGAAGGCAAAAATGCGCTGGCATCCCTGCTTCTGCTTCTGGATCGCCTGCCATTTGCATCCTGCGGACAGACGAAGCTGATTCACAGTCTGACTGAGTGCTTCCCGTGGAATGATACCGAGGGCAAGGCGCTTGGCGTGGCGATGCAGGCAGAAGGATCCGGAGCGCTGTCTCTGGCATTCACGATGCTTACGATGACGGAGACACGGATGGAAGCGTACTTTGACGGACGTTTCCCGATCGGCGGCAATGATGACAACCTGTTGAAACCGGTGGAGGCAAAACTTGCGTCCCACGGCATGAAGTTAGAGTCCCCGCAGCTGCGAGAACCGCATTTTGTAGACGGCAATTCCGAGTTTGTCAGAACACTTCTGAATGCTTATGAGCTTTATACCGGCAACAAGGGCGAGTGCAACTACACCGGCGGCGGCACATATGTGCATGACTTGAAAAACGGCGTTGCATTTGGCGCGTCGATGCCGGGTGTGGACAACCGGATGCACGGGGCAGATGAATTTGCCTATGTGAGTGATCTGGTGGCAAGCGCGAAGATTTTTGCACAGGTGATTGCGGATTTGTGTAAGTAACAGAAAATTTCGTTTTTTCCGCCGTAAGAATTAAAGAAACCTTAATTGATTCGCCGCAGGTTCTATGTTAGACTGAAATCCACAAACGAGAGGTACTGTGCATGTTTGAAGACAGCTGCAGGAACTCCGGCGAGAGGGAAAGGAGAGAACGATTATGAAAAAATCATTCCATACAGTTAAAAAGGCAGGGATTCTGACGGCGGCAGCGGTTCTGGGAACAGCGGCACTGGCGGGATGCGGCAGTAAGGCAGATACAACAGAGAGTGCAGCGGCAAGCGAGGAAGCAACCGAAGCGGTCGGAGAGGCAGAAGCATCGGATGCACAGCTTGTCATCGCAGGCGGAGACAGCGCCGGATTGATCGCGGCGGTTCAGGCGGCAGCCGAGGGCATGGATCCGTCGAAGATCCTGATTCTGGCACCGGGCGAAGAGCTGGCGGCAGATATGGCGGAGATGGCGCCGTATGTCAATGCAGCCAATACAGATGAGCAGTTCCAGGCGAATCTTACGGATGATTTTGAGATTTATCTGTCCGATATTATGACGGCAGGAAATAATACGAACAATTCGGATATGGCGGCAGATGTATCGGAGAACAGCGAAGAGGCGAAAGACTGGCTTGCCGACACACTGGGAATGGAGTACGGCGATCTGACACAGGAGGCAGGTTCCACGGTAGCCCGCAGTTTCCCGGCAAAAGAGGGAAATCTGAACGAGCTTGTACAGGAAGCGCTGCTTAAAAAAGTCGAAGAGCTGAAGATTCCAGTTGAATATAAGACAGAATTAAAGAGCGTCGCTTACGATGAAGAAGGTGCGCTTGACCGCATCACTGTGACGGTGGACGGCAAGGATCAGGAAATTGACTGCCTGGCACTGGTAGCGACCGATGTCTCCCTGATTCCGGTTTTTGAGGAATCTCAGGTATATGAGGCAGATGGAAAGGCAGCTGCCTTGGTTGTCAGCAACAATGCGGAACAGCTAAACAAAGATAGCGGCGAGCTGATCAATGGTCTTTATGCAGCAGGTCCGATCCTGTCAGCGGCAGTAGACGGTGAAGGTGTGCTCTCCGGCAATGAGCTGACCGAGGCGGTTATGTTTGGTTCGACTGCAGGAACAGAAGCAGCGGTTTATGTTTCGGATAACCAGTAAAAGCTAAAATGGTTCACATATAATGCCATTTCTAAAAAAGCAGATGATGCAGACGAAATAAAATAGAAACCTTTAAGAAGAGGTTCAAGCAAGAAGCGGGTAAAAGCAAAAAAACTTTTACCCGCTTTTAGTATTTTACAGAAAACAGCACGGAACTGATTTGCAAAAATAAAATTGTTTTTATTGTGGAGACAATACCCAAAAAGTAAGTCAGAACTAACTCTGTATCACTGAATTATTATAACTTATTCGTGATTCGATATATTTGTTTATAATAATCTGGCTTTTTGATACTATATAGTCAAACCTCATGAGGAGCGAGAAACAAGAAACAGAAAACCATTACATAAGGGGGTATTACAACATGGCGGGGAAAACAAAAAATGGGGCGGAGAAAAAAGAGACTCCGTTGTACGTGAAAATATTCATTGCATTGTTTGCAGGTATCGCGTTTGGTTACGTCTTAAATTTTATGGGCGGCGTAGAGAATGAGATCATTAACGGATATGTCCTTCCGTTCTTCCAGTTCATCGGAGATTTGTTTATCAAGTTGATCAAGATGATTGTCGTTCCGCTGGTGTTCTTCTGTATCATCGACGCGGCGCTTTCGCTGGGCGATATCAAGAAACTTCGAAGCATCGGTGTTAAAACCATCATCTGGTTTTTAGCAACTGGCGGTATTTCAGCAACCATCGGTCTGATACTTGCCAATATCATCAAACCGGGACGTGGCTTGCAGCTGGGAACGGCAGAGACAGCAATGGAAGTGAAAGAACTTCCGGGTATCTACCAGACACTGCTCGACTTAATCCCGTCCAACCCATTCCAGGCACTGACAAGCGGCGAGATGATGCAGATTATCGTCTTCTCCCTGTTCCTTGGATTTGCCATCATCAGCATCGGCAAGGAAGCGCAGCAGTTATGTGACATTATCAGCCTCTGTTCACGGACGATGTTTAAGGTTATCGATATGATTCTTGGAATCATCCCTTACGGTGTATTCAGTTTGATGACTGTAGCACTTGCGAAATATGGCGTTGCCATCTTCGGACCGGTTCTGAAATTCATCTTAACTGATTATCTTGCCTGCATCATCATGAGTACTGTTGGATACGGCATTTTCCTTACCGTGATTGGAAAGGTAAATCCGATGAAATTCTGGCGCAAAGCGTTTGAACCTTGGATGATCGCATTTAGTACCTGTACTTCTTCAGCAGCTCTTCCGGTATCAATGGAAGTAGCACCGAAGAAGATGGGCGTTCCGAGAGATATTGCGAGTTTCGTACTTCCACTTGGATGTACCGCTCAGATGAACGGAACGTGTGCATACTTTGGTATCGTTGTTCTCTTTGCCGCACAGCTGTACGGCGTAGAGTTAAGTATTCAGCAGCAGATTATGCTGGTTGTACAGGCAACATTCTTAAGCGTTGGCTGTGCAGCAACTCCGCAGATTGGTCTGGTTATCAGCTTAACCCTGATGACGCAGATGGGACTTCCGCTGGATGCATACGCACTGGTAGCTGGAATCTATCGTATTATCGACCAGATTCACACATCTACTAACTCTGTAGGCGACCTGGTAGCGTCTGTCTGCATTTCTCAGATGGAGGGTGAACTGGATCACGAGATTTTCAATCAGGAAGAAGCCAAAAAGGCAGCTTGAGTTTTAGAAAGAGACATCCCGGATTCGTATGAAATGTGGAATATATCTGGGCAGTAGTTATGTATGAAACCCGGAAAGCGGGGAAACGACAAATTTGTGCAGAACGTGAATCAAAGATGGAATATGGAACCCCCGGTTCTGAAAAGTCCACGTTTTCTGGATAAAAAGGAAAAAAACAGAAATAATTCCCACTTGCAAAGGTGAAAAAATTTAAGGGAACCAGACAAAACAAGAAAAGGAGATTAAAACTATGAGTGATAACAGAATTATCGAATGTATGGAACGTGCACAGTATCTTCTTGGCAACCTGATGGCTGTTAAACCGGGCGAGGAAGTTTTGATTGTCGTTGACCCTCAAACCGACGAGAGAATGACTCAGGCGATGGCAGCAGCCGCTTTAAACTGCGGCGCTGAGTACGGCGTATACATGATGCCGATTCGTGGAAAAGACAAAGCAACCATTTTCCCGAAGTCACTGGAGCTTGGCATGGATGCATGCGACGTATTTGTCGGCATGACCACCGCATCCGGTGCAGCTATCTACAATAACCATCTGAAAGAGCTCATCAACCAGAAGAAACTCCGTGAGGTTTCCATCTGCTTAAGAAGTATCGATAACTTCACACGAGGCGGCGCTCTGGCAGACTACGAAGCAGTTTACGCAGATGGCGAGAAGCTGCAGGCTATCTGGAGAGGTCATAAGATGGCTCACATCACCACACCGGCTGGTACCGACCTGTACATGGAAATGAATCAGATGGAGCCGATCATCGAATGTGGTATCGCGAGAAATCCGGGCGATGCAATGGCTTGGTCTGACGGCGAGGTTTCCTTAGGACCGGTGATCGACACAACCCATGGCAAACTGGTAATTGATGGACCTATCTGCTACTATGGATGCCCAACCACACCGGTTGAGTTAAGAATCGAAAAAGGGCGTATCGTAGAGGTAGTTGGCGGCGATCCGAAGATTTGTAAAGAAATCCGCCGTCAGATCGCAGAAGTTAAAGATTCCGACAACATTGCAGAGATCGGACTTGGACTTAACCCGGCTTGTATGTTCAACGGAGACTTTGAGGAAGAGAAGAAGGCAAGAGGAACCTGCCACATCGCAATGGGCAACGGCTTCTACTATGGACAGCCGGCACGTTCGACCGTACATATCGACATGGTACAGTACAATCCGACCGTTATCTTCGACGAGGGAACACCAGAAGAGGTTCTGATTGTAAAAGACGGCAAGGTTGTTTGTTTGGGCGACAAATAAAACTATTGCATCCAACTAGACAGTTCACCCCAATTATAACCATATAAATATACCTTACTGTTTTGTATGACGCCAGGAATCCCCGTTCAGCCAGTGTATCGGCTGAACGGGGATTCCTGGTATTTTTAAGTCTGATTTGGATGTGAAGCACCGCCTCCCGAGCAAGAAAAACAGGTGACATTGAGCCGGTATGGAACTGCGGCTGGATGGCAAGCAAGCCGATGCAGGCGTGCTGTACGGCAGTACCGTATTCTACGCAATTTTCAGCGCACTGGGAATGCTTCCAGCAGGATGGTAAACCCCTTATCACGAAATATTTATAACATATTCGCAAATGGGTATATTTGTTTATAAGTGTGTGCGGGTTTGATAGTATATAGTCAAACCTCATGAGGAACAGAAAAACTAAATAAACAGCTATGAAACAGAGAACAATGACAGGCAGATAGCTTAAATCGGCTGGATGCGGAAACTGTCAAATAATAAAAAAAGCGAGGAGAATGAACTATGAGTGATAACAGAATTATCGAATGTATGGAGCGTGCACAGTATCTTCTTGGCAACCTGATGGCTGTTAAACCGGGCGAGGAAGTTTTGATTGTCGTTGACCCTCAAACCGACGAGAGAATGACTCAGGCGATGGCAGCAGCCGCTTTAAACTGCGGCGCTGAGTACGGCGTATACATGATGCCGATTCGTGGAAAAGACAAAGCAACCATTTTCCCGAAGTCACTGGAGCTTGGCATGGATGCATGCGACGTATTTGTCGGCATGACCACCGCATCCGGTGCAGCTATCTACAATAACCATCTGAAAGAGCTCATCAACCAGAAGAAACTCCGTGAGGTTTCCATCTGCTTAAGAAGTATCGATAACTTCACACGAGGCGGCGCTCTGGCAGACTACGAAGCAGTTTACGCAGATGGCGAGAAGCTGCAGGCTATCTGGAGAGGTCATAAGATGGCTCACATCACCACACCGGCTGGTACCGACCTGTACATGGAAATGAATCAGATGGAGCCGATCATCGAATGTGGTATCGCGAGAAATCCGGGCGATGCAATGGCTTGGTCTGACGGCGAGGTTTCCTTAGGACCGGTGATCGACACAACCCATGGCAAACTGGTAATTGATGGACCTATCTGCTACTATGGATGCCCAACCACACCGGTTGAGTTAAGAATCGAAAAAGGGCGTATCGTAGAGGTAGTTGGCGGCGATCCGAAGATTTGTAAAGAAATCCGCCGTCAGATCGCAGAAGTTAAAGATTCCGACAACATTGCAGAGATCGGACTTGGACTTAACCCGGCTTGTATGTTCAACGGAGACTTTGAGGAAGAGAAGAAGGCAAGAGGAACCTGCCACATCGCAATGGGCAACGGCTTCTACTATGGACAGCCGGCACGTTCGACCGTACATATCGACATGGTACAGTACAATCCGACCGTTATCTTCGACGAGGGAACACCGGAAGAGGTTCTGATCGTAAAAGACGGCAAGGTTGTTTGTTTGGGCGACAAATAATATGGCTATATATTAAGAAGTATCAAGAACGAATTGTCAATGAAAGACTGCATGAATTGTGGCTGTGATTTCCCCTTGAGCAGCCGCAATATAAAACATCAGAAATTTGTAAAAGCTTAGGAATTGAATAAACCTCCATATTAAAAATGGAAGCTGTGGACGCAGGTTAGCTGCCTTAGATATGCAGAGCGCAGGCGTTCGCAGCTTCTTTTGAGTGCTGATTCACGCACCTGGAAGTTTTTTGAAATAAGCTGGATTCTGCCTGAAAAACGACAAACAGACGGAAAATACAGTTTATTTGTTTGCAGATATAGAAATCTTATGATAAAATAATAACAATGAAAAATAACTGTTAGATATGGCGGTTATATTCGTTTATAGCAGATTTTAGCATAGAGATATGGGAAAGTGGATCAGCCATATTTAAGTGCAGAGCCATGGCAAAATTCGTTACGGGTCATGTGTGCAAGAATCGTAACATCATTTAAGCAAAGCAGGATGGAAAATGGACAGGGGGAATTGACAAATGCTGAATGAAATGAAGTACGTGTATGAGGTTTACAAAGAAAAGAGTTTTTCCAAAGCGGCGAAGAAGCTTTTTATCAGCCAGCCAGCACTCAGCAACATGGTGCGGAAGGCAGAGAAAGAGATGGGAGCGCCGATTTTTGATCGCAGTACGATTCCGCTGACGGTGACGAAGGAGGGCGCGTATTACATCCGTACCGTTGAAAAGATTCTTTTTCTGGAACGGAATCTGGAACGGTATTTTCAAGATATTGCGGGGCTTCAGGGCGGCACGCTGGCGCTCGGCGGTGCATCTTATTTCTGCTCGTTTGTGTATCCGGATCTGATTGCCCGTTTTCAGACAAAATATCCGCAGGTTACGATTGACCTAACAGAAGGAAATACGCGGGAGCTGAAAGCGGGGTTGGAAAATGAGTCGCTGGATCTGGTGTTGGAGACGGCGATGGAGAAGGACGATACTTCGATCAAACGGTATTTATTCCGGAAAGAAAATCTGATTCTGGCAGTTCCGGAAAGTTTTCCGGTTAACCGGAAGCTGCAGCCATACCGACTGTCCAGGCAGGAGATTCTGTCCAAGTCCTTTTTAAAACCGGAGGTGGAGGCGGTTCCGTTAAAGGAATTTAAGGATGTGCCGTTTATCACGATGAAACCGGGCAATGATATGTATAAACGAGGCGCGAAAATGTGCCGCAACAGCGGTTTTACGATGAAAACTGTGATGATGGTGGATCAGGTGCTGACTTCTTTAAATATCGTCTCCAACGGGGTTGGAGCGATGTTTGTGCGTTCTGATATTGTACAGTGGCGTCCGGAGGACCCGAGGCTGGTCTATTATAAGCTGGACGACCCGCTGTCTGAGCGGGAGATCACATTTTCGGTCAAGCGGGGGCGTTATGTGACGGCGGCGATGCGTGAGTTTATGCGTCTGGCAGGCATCCGGTCGGATGATCCGGACACCGATCCGGCTGCCGGGAGGCAAAAGGAGTAACGGCAATTTCCGAAGACAGGGACTGAATGCGGCGTAAATTCCAAAATGCGGTTGTAAAATCAGTTAATCGTGTAAATTTTATATAATTTTACGTCGATTTAGACTTTACCAGCAGTCTAAAGTATGATAAACTATAACAATGAGGGTAAATGAGTTGCCGATTAAAGGCGGAAGAATTTCTATTCTGGAGAATTCGCGGGATGCTATGAGAGACAGGAGCAAAGGTGGATTTTATGAAGGAGACAGAGGGGATTTATTTATCCAAGACGATGAGGAATAGGAGGAATGGCGGGCAGGAACATGGAAATCACAGTTGCGAAGACGGCTGGCTTCTGCTTTGGCGTGAAGCGGGCAGTCGAGAAGGTATATGATCAGATAGCGACGGGGAAGAAGCAGATCTATACCTACGGTCCCATCATCCACAATGAAGAGGTGGTGCAGGATCTGGAAGAGAAGGGCGTACAGGTCATCAATTCGAAGGAGGAACTGGAAGCCCTGAAAGAAGGCGTGGTCGTTATCCGTTCCCACGGCGTAGGCAGGGAGATTTATGAACTCCTGGAACGCCAGGGACTGGAGCTTGTGGACGCGACCTGTCCATTTGTCAAAAAGATCCACAAGATTGTCCGGGAACAGTGCGAAGCCGGACGCCGCGTGATTATCGTGGGAAATGAGCACCACCCGGAGGTCGAGGGTATCAAGGGCTGGGGAAATGAGTATACTCTGGCAGTCGAGTCACTGGAGGAATTTGAAAATCTGGCACTCAGACCGGATGAAAAGCTCTGTATCGTGGCGCAGACGACATTTAACTACAATAAATTTCAAGATTTAGTTGAAAAAATTTCAAAAACGTATTATGATATACTTGTTTTAAATACGATTTGCAATGCAACACAGGAGAGACAGGTTGAGGCGAGGCAGATAGCTTCACAGGTGGATGTTATGATTGTTATCGGAGGACGAAACAGTTCTAACACACAAAAGTTGTATGAGATTTGCCGCAGGGAATGTAAACACACTTACTACATTCAGACACTGGAAGATTTCAAGCCTGAGATAACAGGTACTGTGCGCAGCGTAGGTATTACAGCCGGGGCATCGACCCCAAATCAAATTATCGAGGAGGTTCATACTAATGTCAGAATTAAGTTTTGAACAAATGTTTGAAGAATCATCATTCAAGAGATTACGTACAGGAGAGGCTGTTACCGGTCAGGTTATCGGTGTCAAGGAAGACGAAATCATTCTCAGCATCGCTGGAAGCAAATCCGAAGGCATCATCACAAGAAGCGAATTCACCAATGAGCCGGGCGTAGATCTTAGAACCAAAGTTCAGGTCGGCGACGAACTGGAAGCAAAAGTTCTGAAAGTAAACGACGGAGAGGGCATGGCTGCTTTATCTTACAAGAGACTGGCTGCTGATAAGGGTCTGAAACGTCTGAAAGAAGCTTTCGAGAACAAGGAAGTTCTGAAAGAGAAAGTTACACAGGTTATGGAGAAAGGCCTCGTAGTAGAGGTTGAGGGAACCCGTGTATTCATTCCGGCAAGCATGGTTTCTGATACTTATGATAAAGACTTATCCAAGTACGCAGGTCAGGAGATTGAGTTCGTAGTTACCGAGTTCAATCCGAGCGGAAGAAGAAGCCGTATCATCGGCGACCGCAAGCAGATCCTGCTTGAGAAGAAAGCTGCTATGCAGAAAGAATTATTCGAGAAGATCGCTGTTGGTCAGACCGTAGAAGGTGTTGTTAAGAATGTAACTGATTTCGGTGCATTTATCGACCTTGGCGGCGCTGACGGTCTGCTTCACATCTCTGAGATGTCCTGGGGCAGAGTTGAGAACCCGAAGAAGGTTTTCAAAGTAGGCGATAAAGTAAAAGCTCTGATCAAAGATATCAACGGCGAGAAGATCGCTCTGAGCTTAAAGTTCCCGGAGAGCAATCCGTGGGCAAACGCAGCTGAGAAATATGCTGTAGGCAACGTAGTAGAAGGCAAGGTAGCACGTATGACTGATTTCGGCGCATTCGTTGAGCTGGAGCCAGGTGTAGATGCACTTCTTCACGTATCCCAGATTTCCAGAGAGCATGTTGACAAACCATCCGACGTACTGAGCGTAGGACAGGTTATCACTGCTAAGGTAGTTGATTTCAACGAGGCAGACCGCAAGATCAGCCTGAGCATGAAAGCTCTTGAGAATCAGGAAGCAGAAGAAAATTAATCAAACGGTTGATGCCAGTTTCTCATCGGACAGATAGTGCGTCAGACGGAGGATGAAAGAATCATCAGGCTGTCACTTCCACAGGAAGAATGTGGAGGTGGCAGCCGTTTTTGTGATGGCGTGGGGCATGGTATTCTTGACCGAAACGCAGTTGGGTATTTCTGGGATTGGAAGAAAGAGCTGGCTGTTTCTGGTGCTGTAGAAAGCTATTTGGTGATTTTATTAAGATAAAAATGAAAACAGGCAGTATGGCGTATGTGATGGAACATAGGTTGTACGGTCTGTTTTTTGCGTGATGAGGAGCGGGATACGGCGTGGTGAAGGGGTGTGGGAGCAGAAAGATGGATTGGAGTGAGTCATAAGGATATTTGGAAAAATATTGACAAAGAAGGCACACTGATATATAATTCAGATACAATATTATATAATATATAATATTAAACAAGAAAAAATATTATATTTTGAATTAATGTATCTTAGGAGGGATAAGATGGTTTTTAATACAGGAGCTGCGCTTCTGGATGCGATCGTCCTTTCGGTTGTATCAAAATCTGCAGAAGGAACATATGGGTATAAGATCACGCAGGATGTCCGTCAGGCAATCGAAATATCGGAGTCCACGCTTTATCCGGTGTTGCGGCGGCTTCAGAAGGATGACTGCCTGGAAACATATGACCGGGCGATCGACGGCAGAAACCGACGGTATTACAAAATAACGGAGGCGGGACGGATTCAGCTGAATCTTTACCGGGGTGAGTGGAACGTGTATGCAGGAAAAATTTCAGAGATACTGAAAGAGGGATAAGGAGAGGCAGATCATGAAAAAAGAAGTATTTTTAGAGAGACTGGAAGCGCTCTTGCAGGATATTCCGGAAGAAGAAAAACGGGATGCGATTGACTATTACCGCGATTATCTGGAGGAAGCGGGACCGGAGAAGGAAGAAGAGGTACTTGCAGAATTTCAGAGTCCGGAGCATATTGCCGAGGTAATCCGGACGGAGCTGCAGAGTGAATGGAGTGGCGGCGAATTTACAGACCGGGGATACAATGACAGCCGGTTTGAAGAAAAGCGGACGACTTTATCCAGAAGCGGTGGGGCAGAACAGGGAGAACGAGAAAAAGAAGCAGGATTTCAGGCTGGAACCGAGGATGACCCATTCCGGGGATTTCGGGATGAGGAAACGGGAGAAAATGCGGCATTCAATGAGAATCAAAGAAGCCGTCTGAGCGAGATGCTGCACTGCTTAAAAGAAAAAATAACCGGTTCCAAGATTGGAATGGTTGTGGCAGTTCTGGTAGTGCTTGCAGTTCTTCCGTTTATCTTTTCGTGGGTGACGGGAACCGTGGGAGGTGTTTTTGGGCTGGCGGTCGCACTGGCAGCGATACTTGTGGTGCTGGGACTGATGACGGTGCTGGTATTTGTTGGCGGAATTATGCTGTTCGTTCTGGGTGCAGCGAGTCTGTTTGAACATTTTGCGATGGGACTGATGTTCATCGGATTGGGTATTGCGGCAGAGGGCAGCTGTCTGCTTCTGATATGTGGTTGTGTCCTGTTTTACGGTGTGTTCCTACCGTGGGCAGTCAAGGAAATCATTCGGCTTTGCCGTCAGGCGGCAGGTTATCTGTCAGCCAGGGCATAGGAGGATAGGAAAATGAAAAAATGGATGAAAAAAATGGCAATCATAGGCGCCATCCTCTTTGTGGGTGGAATCGGCGTGACATCGATCGGGGCTGCCATCGGAGGCGCAGCTGCCGGGCTGGATTTTCTGATCGATCAGGAAAAAAATTTTCAGGATAAATATAACTGGGGAGATTCGGAGGAGATATGGGATGATACGGAGCAGCTGCCGGAAGAGATCGACGAGCCGGATGAGATGGAAGAGCAGCTGGACATAGAAAAACAATGCGAATAGTTTTCCAGAAAATGGACATACTCTGAGTACACAAGGTGGAAAGGAGTATTTTTTATGGATGAAAATAAGGTGGATTTTGAGAAAATGACCCCGGCAGAGCGGCTGAAATATGAGGTGGCGGAAGAAATTGGGCTGGCAGACAAGGTACGGCAGTATGGCTGGAGAAGCCTGACTGCCAAGGAGAGCGGGCGGATTGGCGGTCTGATGACGAAGAAAAGGCGGGAGATGAAACAGAATAAGAAAGGCTGATAGATATTTGCTTGAAAACACCAAAAGCCCTTGAAAATAAAGGAAAAATCCAATATTTTCAAGGGCTTTCAAATCTGCCGGCTGCGGGACTTGAACCCGCACGGTGTTGCCACCAATGGATTTTGAGTCCACCTCGTCTGCCATTCCGACAAGCCGGCTGTCTATCGACGCTTTTTATCTTACCAAAATTGGAGACAGATTGCAACTGTTTTTTTGTTTGTTTTGAAATTAAGAAGCGAAGCATTCGCGGGGGCTTGCGTGTTTCATTAAAATAAGGTATGATTAGGTTCAAATGGTTTTATGAACGCGTCATGCGTGAATGATAATTCATATGGAATGACAGACTGGAAAAGGAGGTGGCGTCTGTGACCTGTCGGGAAGCGGAGCGTCTTGTGACGCCGTATATCCAGGATAAACTGAGCGGGGATGAGCTGGAAGCGTTTCTGGAACATCTGGAACATTGCCGCAACTGTCAGGAAGAATTGGAAATTTATTTTATGGTGGATGTCGGACTGAAACAGCTGGACACCGGATCGGGTACTTTTGATATCATGGGCGCACTGCAGAAGCGGATCGCTGAGTCATATGCCCGCGTGCGCCGGATGTGGCGCTTCCGGAAAATGGAGTATGCGGTCAATACGCTGGGCGTGATGGCGGTATTGGTGACGGTGATGCTGCAGGTCAGGATTTGGCTGGCACCATAGAAAAAGCAACAAGTGATAGAACAGGAGACGGAAACAGATGGGCAAATTAGTGCTGATAGATGGTCATAGTATACTCAACCGGGCATTTTACGGGGTGCCGGAGTTGACAAATTCGAAGGGACTCCACACCAATGCAGTGTACGGATTTTTAAATATCATGTTCCGGGTGATCGAAGATGAGGGGGCAGACTATCTGGCAGTGGCATTTGACTTGAAAGAGCCGACATTCCGTCACAAAATGTATGCGGCATACAAGGGAACGAGAAAACCGATGCCGCAGGAGCTGCATGAGCAGGTTCCGGTGATGAAGGAAGTGCTGACAGCGATGGGCGTGCCGATTCTTACCAAGGCGGGGTATGAGGCAGACGATATTCTGGGAACGATCGCGAAACGCTGTGCGGCGGAGGGCGTGGAGGTTTCTATCGTATCAGGAGATCGTGACCTGCTGCAGCTTGCAGATACGCACATTAAGATTCGGATGCCGCGTACTTCGAAAGGTACGACGGAGATACGCGACTATTACCCGGAGGATGTGAAGGCGGAGTATCAGGTGACGCCGATCGAATTTATTGATGTAAAGGCGCTGATGGGCGATACTTCGGATAATATTCCGGGCGTGCCATCGATCGGTGAAAAGACGGCAACCAGCCTGATTACCACCTACGGAAGCATTGAGAATGCGTATGCACACATTGATGAAGTAAAGCCGCCGCGCGCACAGAAAGCGCTTCGGGAGCATTATGACATGGCGCAGATGAGCAAGGATCTGGCAACGATCCGCATCAATTGCGAGATTGGTTTTTCGCTGGAGGAGGCGAAGCTGGATTCGCTTTACACGCCGGAGGCATACCAGTATATGAAGCAGCTGGAATTTAAGTCCATTCTGCAGAAATTTGGTGAGGACGCTTTTGCGTCATCAGAAATGGAAAAATCTTTCCGTCTGGTAAATGATTTTGGCGAGGCACAGGTGATTTTTGACCGTGCACAGCGGGCAGAGGAGATCGGCGCGCAGCTGGTGATTGAAAAAGGAGAGGTTGTAGCACTGGCACTCTGCCTGGACGGGACATCGATCTATGCGATCCCGGCGGTTGGGTTCCTGACCGGACAGTATCTGGCGGAGGAGCTGGAACGCCTGATGGAGGTGGTTCCGTCTGTGACGGTTCTGGATCTCAAGATCCAGCTTCCATTTCTTAAAAATCACAGCCGCCGGATCGTGGACGGCATCCGGAATGCAGAAGGAAACCGTGCGGTTATGGACGCAGGCGTGGCGGCATATCTGTTAAATCCGCTCAAGGATACCTATGGATATGATGACCTGGCGCGCGATTACCTGGATATGACCGTGCCGTCACAGGTCGATTTGCTTGGAAAAACGGCGCTGTCGGATGCATTTGAGACAATGCCGGAGAAAGCGTTGAATTGTGTCTGCTACATGGCATATACGGCGTGGAAATCGCGGGAAATCCTGCTGGGGCAGCTTCGAAGACATGGAATGCTGCATCTCTTTTATGAGATAGAGATGCCGGTTATTTACAGCCTCTACCATATGGAAGAGGAAGGTATTCAGGTGCGCCGGGAGGAATTGAAAGCCTACGGCGAACGCCTCCAGACGCAGGTAGAGAAACTGGAGCAGGAGATTTACGCCGAGACGGGCTGTGAATTTAATATTAATTCCCCGAAGCAGCTGGGTGAGGTTTTATTTGAAAAAATGTCCCTGCCGGGCGGCAAAAAGACGAAGACCGGCTATTCGACGGCGGCGGATGTGCTGGAAAAACTGGCGCCGGAGTATCCGGTTGTGCGGAAAGTATTAGACTATCGCCAGGTGGCGAAACTCAAATCGACCTATGCGGACGGGCTGGGTGCATTTATCCGGGAGGACGGACGAATCCACGGAACCTTTAACCAGACGATCACAGCGACAGGACGTATCAGCAGTACAGAGCCGAATCTGCAGAACATTCCGGTGCGTATGGAGCTGGGACGCGAGATCCGGAAGCTGTTTGTACCGCGCGAGGGCTGTGTGCTGGTTGACGCTGATTATTCCCAGATTGAGCTGCGTGTGCTGGCGCATATGTCGAATGACAAGAACCTCATCCAGGCATACCGGCAGGCGGAGGACATCCACGCGATCACGGCGTCGCAGGTATTCCATGTGCCGCTTGAGGAAGTGACACCGCAGCTTCGCCGCAATGCAAAAGCAGTCAATTTCGGTATCGTATATGGTATCAGCGCGTTTGGGCTGGGCGAAGATCTCGGCATTTCCCGCAAGGAAGCGACCGAGTACATTGAGCGCTACTTTGAAACCTACCCGGATGTCAAACGTTTCCTCGATGGTCTGGTAAAAACGGGCAGGAAATACGGCGAGGTCAAGACTATGTATGGGCGTGTGAGACCGATTCCGGAGCTGAAATCCGGCAATTTTATGCAGCGTTCGTTCGGTGAGCGTGTGGCGATGAATTCCCCGATTCAGGGAACTGCAGCCGACATTATCAAGATTGCGATGATCCGCGTCGATCAACGCCTGCGCCGCGAAGGACTGCGTTCCCGCATTGTCCTCCAAGTGCACGATGAACTCCTGATTGAAACCTGGAAAGAAGAGCTGGAACAGGTGCAGTCGATTCTGGCGACGGAGATGAAACGTGCGGCGCAGCTGCAGGTGGAGCTGGAAATCGATATGAAGATGGGAAATTCGTGGTTTGAAACGAAATAATGGAAAGGTACAGATAAACATGAAGATAATCAGTATTACCGGAGGCGTTGGTTCCGGTAAGAGTGAGGTCCTGCGTGTGCTGCAGGAGGAATTTGACGCGGAAATTATTAAGGCAGATGAAGTGGCTCACCAGCTCATGGAGCCGGGTAAGAAAGGCTATCAGCATGTGGTAGAGGCGCTGGGTGATTCCTTTTTAAATAAGGACGGCAGCATTGACCGCAAAAAGCTGGCGGCGCTTATTTTCCAGAATAAAGAGGCGGTGGAGACGATGAACGCCATCATCCACCCGATGGCGTGGGAGGAGATCCGCTATGCGATCAACCATTCTGACAAGGAGATCATCGTTGTGGAGGCAGCTCTCTATGATGACGAGCACAATGCGATGTTTGATGAAATCTGGTATGTATACACATCGGTGGAGAACCGCATCAAACGTCTGATGGCAAGCCGCGGCTACAGCGAGGAAAAATGCCGGGGCATCATGGCAAATCAGGCATCCGAGGACGATTACCGGAGCTTTGCGACGCGTGTGCTGGACAACAACGGCGGGATTGAGGATATTCGGAAGCAGATAGCGTCATTTTTAGGAAAAGAGGATTAGGATACATATGCGGATGGTTAGTATTGCCAGCGGCAGCAGCGGGAATTGTATTTATATAGGAAGCGACAACACCCACGTTCTGGTGGATGCGGGGATCAGCAACAAGCGTATTGAGATGGGGTTAAATGACCTGGGGCTGAATGCGCGGGAACTGGATGGAATTCTCATCACGCATGAACATTCCGACCACATCAAAGGGCTCGGCGTGCTGGCGCGCAAATATGGCACACCTATTTACAGCACAAAAGAGACATTAGAGGAAATTCAGGATTCCAAGAGTCTTGGCGAGATTCCGGAAGATCTGATGCACCCGATTACGCCGGATGTTGATTTTATGGTAGGAGATCTGGAAGTCAAACCGTTCCGGATCGACCATGATGCAGCGAATCCTGTTGCCTACCGGGTTCAGAATGAAAAAAGATCGGTGGCGGTGGCGACGGATATGGGGCAT
>NZ_CAKVZK010000014.1:0-29297 GCF_934835585.1 Clostridium sp. AF02-29
TAAAAAAAGGCAGATGCCCGGCACCTCACTTTAAATGCCTGACATCTGCCTTTTTGACTCTGCTAACTATAATCGCTATAAATGACAAACCATTGATTACACCTCTGTGTTCTCATTACCCTCTTCCTTTTTCTCTTCCAGAATCTTCATAAACTCCTCACCGGTGATCGTCTCCTTATCCAGAAGATAGTCTGCCAGCTCATGAAGCTTATCCTCATGCCCGGAAAGAATAGCTTTCGCTTTCTCATACGCGCTCTTTACCAGCGCAATCACTTCCTCATCGACCTTCGCCGCCGTCTCTGCCGAACAAGCCAGAGAAGTATCGCCGCCTAAGTAGGCGTTATTGACCGTCTCGAGCGCTACCATGCCGAAATGGTCACTCATGCCGTAACGCGTCACCATCGCACGGGCAATCTTGGTTGCCTGTTCGATATCATTCGAAGCCCCTGTCGTGATAGAATGGAAGATCAGCTCCTCCGCCGCACGGCCGCCGGTCAGTGTCACGATCTTGTTGAACGCCTCTTCCCTGCTCATCAGGAAGCGCTGATCCGCCTCCACCTGCATCGTATATCCGAGTGCCCCGGAGGTTCGCGGCACAATCGTGATCTTGTGGACCGGAGCCGAGTGCGTCTGCAGCGCCGCTACCAGCGCATGACCGATCTCATGGTAGGAGACAATCTTCTTCTCATCCCCGGAAACACCGGCATCCTTCTTCTGATATCCGGCAATAACCGTCTCGACACTCTCTTCCAGATCCTGCTGGGACACGGTCTTTCGTCCCATCCGTACTGCCCGCAGCGCCGCCTCATTGACAATGTTTGCCAGCTCCGCGCCGCTCGCACCGTTGGTGGCACGGGCGATCTCATTGTAATCCACACTCTCATCCACTTTAACCTTTTTGCCATGGACTTTCAGAATTGCCTCACGGCCTTTCAGATCCGGCAACTCTACCGGAATCCGGCGGTCAAAACGTCCCGGACGAAGCAGCGCCGGATCGAGGGATTCCGGACGGTTGGTCGCCGCCAGAATGACAACACCCTTCTTACCGTCAAAACCATCCATCTCAGTCAGAAGCTGGTTCAGCGTCTGCTCGCGCTCGTCATTGCCGCCCATGCCGGCGCCGTCACGCTTCTTACCAATCGTATCGATCTCGTCGATAAATACGATACACGGCGCTTTTTCATTGGCCTGTTTAAATAAATCACGCACCTTCGCCGCACCCATGCCGACAAACATCTCAACAAATTCCGAACCGGAGATCGAGAAGAACGGAACGTGTGCTTCCCCGGCAACAGCCTTCGCCAGCATCGTTTTACCGGTTCCTGGAGGTCCGACTAACAGGGCGCCCTTCGGCAGCACCGCACCGATCTCCGAATATTTTTCCGGCTTATGCAGGAAATCGACAATCTCTTTTAATGCATCCTTCGCCTCTTCCTCGCCAGCCACATCTGCAAATGTGATACCCGTCTCAGATTCTGCATAAATCTTCGCATTCGACTTGCCAAACGTCATTGCGTTGCCAGGTCCGCCACCCATCCGTTTCATCAGCGAGCGTCCCATGAACTGTCCGATTCCCACAAAGAGAATCAGCGGCAGGATCCAGGTCAGCAGGAAATTTAGCAGCGGTGACGCCTGTGTGTTGATCTCCGCACTGTATTTCACATCCTTACCATCCAGCAGATCGTACAGATTGACACCCGGAATCTCGCCGGTTTTGTAGGTAACATTCCACGCTGTGTTTTTATTGTCATTTTTCAGCGTATAAACGATCTCATTGTTCGTCGTCACATACACTTCATCGACATTATCTTCCTTCAACTGATCGCTGAACTGGTCAAACCGCACCTGCTGCGTCCGATCCATCATAGATGGAAAGAGGAAAATATTTAACAGCATGACAATCAGCATAACCAATCCATAATAATATAAAAATGATTTTCTGGGCGGCTGCTTTCCGCCGCCGTTCGTGTTCTCTACCATAGATTGTTCTCCTTATTGTGAGTCTGTGACAGATGGTTTCTGTGTTTCTGTCACATCGTTTCGTGATACATTAACATATACAGCATTCTTTGTTATTTGTCAATCCACAATAGTAAATATTTATTTACTTTTTATATTTGTTGACCTTTTTGTCTGGGTGTGCTAGAGTACAAGTAAATTGATGTTTCCTTGTTTGCAATTTATGTTTGTGAAATGGACCGCATTTTATTACTTTGATATTTAAATTTGGAGGTTTTCCTATGAATCCAGGCAAAAAAAATTCAAATCTTTTAAAAAACACCGGTATCCACTTCCTGGAGTTTGCACTCGGCTTTCTCTCCCTGGCGAAATGCCACTACCAGCCAAGCCATGATATGAAAGTCAACTCGCTTCCATTTTTTGCCCTGATCGCGCTCGACAGCTGGGCAGATCAGGACTATACCATGTCTGAGCTGGCGGACAAGCTGAGTATCACAAAGCAGCAGCTCTCCCATATGATCAAGGTTCTTGAGGAACGCGGTCTGGTCGAGCGGATCCATGACACAGCCAACCGCCGCCGCGTCTACATCCGCATCTGCGATTCCGGCCGTGAGATGATGAACCAGATGAAGCAGGAAATGCTGTCTTCCACCCTGTTTGGGCTGCGCGCTTACACCCCGGAAGAACTGGCATCGATGGACGAGTGCCTGTGCCGCCTGATGGAATTAATGAAAAAATTCAACTGTGAAACCGATGAACCTGCGAAGAATGTATCCGTATGATAAAGACACTGGAGACACTTTTTTCTCCGCTTTCTTTTAAATCCTGTATAATTGACTTTTGTAACGTCCAGCAGCATTCCGGATTGATTTCTCTGCCATTTCATCCTTTCATCCGTTCCGGTGTGTTCCACGCCTCGGCAGAGTTTTCTTTCTGTGCCAATGGATGTTTCTCAATGATACAGAAAGAAGGTTCCTACATATTATGCCACAAATGATAGAAAATCATATTTTTCCACACGCTACTCATAGCAAGCACACTCTCCCCCTCTCATCCAGGCAAACTTCTGCTGCCATTCCACGCCTTTCCGGTCAAACGCGTGCTGCCGCACCTGCAAGAGCCCAAAAGGCCGCGGACGAATTTGCCCGCTACCTGCTCACGCGCAACCTTGCCGATGAGACACTCCGCGCTTACACTTATGCGGTACGGCAGTATTTTACCTATTACCGTGACATTACCTATCCCAATTTAAAGCTATACAAAATCTTTCTGCTCGAGCACTACAAGCCGCAGACCATCAACCAGCGGATCCGGGCTTTGAATGCCTACCTGGATTTTAAAAAGCTCTATCCCGGGCATCTTCCCATGGTAAAAATCCAGCAGAAAACCTATCTGGATCACATGATCAGCGAGGCGGATTATGAATACCTGAAACGCTGCCTGCTTCGGGATGAACGGTACACTTACTATTTTCTTATCCGTTTCATGGCGGCAACCGGCGTCCGGGTCAGCGAGGTGATTCAGTTCCAGGCAGAAGATATTTTCTCCGGCTATAAGGACATCTATTCCAAAGGAAATAAAGTCCGGCGCATCTACATCCCACAGTCACTCCGAACCGATACCCTCAAATGGCTTTCCTTTCTCCACAAATCCCACGGTCCCATCTTCCTCAACCGCTTCGGTTCCCCCATCTCTCCAGGCGGCATCCGCAGCCAGTTCAAAACCATCGCCCTCTCCTACCACATGACACCGGAAATGGTACATCCGCATGCATTCCGCCACCGGTTTGCCAAGAGTTTTATCGAAAAATGCGGCGATATTTCCCTGCTGGCGGATCTGTTAGGACACGACAGCATCGAAACAACCCGGGGGTACCTGATGAAATCGAGTTAGGAACAGCAGACGGTGATTGACCGGGTGGTGACGTGGTAGGCACAGGCGTGTGAAAACCATAAAAGGGGAAAGAACTGCCATTTTCCGCAATTCTTTCCCCTTTATTATAGATTTATTTTTTCTCTGCCTCCACAATCACGAGCTCATATGGCAGTGCTTCCTCAGCGCTATCGGTTCTAATGTTTTCACCCGACCGTTCTACCGCATTCTCTTTTTTCTTCTGCTTCCCACTGTCCAGCTTTGTCTCAACATTCTGTTCCGCCTTCTTTTCAGAATCTTCCTCCTTTTCTGCTGTTCTACTAAATAAGACGATGGGAGATTTCATTTGGTTTTACATATTTGCAATTTTTTTAACAACTTTTCTTTCCAAATAAACATTTTTCAAAACGGAAATTAGAAGAACCAGATGAATAATAGAAAACGCATAAAGATATTACAGGCATAAAAAAAGCCCGGCAGAAAGAAAATGTTCTATGACATTCTCTCCCTACCGGACTTTTCCTAATATTAAATTTCCTTACAGCACCTTACTCAAAAATGCCTTCAATCTTTCGCTCTTTGGATGCTCAAAGAACTCCTTCGGTTCGTTTTCTTCGATGAAGTTACCGCCCTCCATGAACATGACGCGGGTTGCCACCTCGCGGGCGAAGCCCATCTCATGGGTAACCACGACCATCGTCATGTGTTCCTCGGCAAGCTGGCGCATTACGTTTAATACCTCGCCTACCATCTCCGGGTCAAGCGCAGAGGTTGGCTCGTCAAAGAGCATCACATCCGGATGCATTGCCAGTGCGCGGACGATCGCCACACGCTGTTTCTGACCGCCGGAGAGCTGTCCCGGATAGGCGGATGCCTTTTCCTTTAATCCGACACGCTCCAGAAGTTTCAATGCCTCCGTCTCCGCCTCGTCCTTCGGGCGTCCGAGCAGTTTCATCGGTGCCAGCGTCATATTATCAAGAATCGTCATATGCGGGAACAGGTTGAACTGCTGAAATACCATTCCCATTTTCTGACGGAGTTTGTCAATGTTTGTCTTCGGATCCGTGATATCCGTTCCCTCAAAATAGATGTGTCCGCCGGTCGGAGTTTCCAGCAGGTTCATGCAGCGCAGAAATGTGGATTTACCGGAACCGGATGGTCCGATCACGCAGACAACATCCCCCTTGCGTATCTGGGTGGAAATATTGGTCAGGACCTTTAAATCACCGAACGCCTTGGAAAGGTCATTGATGTCAATTATCACTTCTCCGTTTTGTACGTTATCGTTCATTCTTTCTCAGGCTCCTTTCCAGATTCTGTGCAAAGTGGTTGAAGATCATCGTCAGCGCCAGATAAACAGCAGCCACGATCAGAAGCGGTGTCCACGCGTCATACGTTCTGGAACGGATGATATCGCCGCCCTTCGTCAGATCCTGCACCGCCACGTAACCGGCTACCGAAGTCTCTTTCAGAAGAACAACAAACTCATTGCAGAGCGCCGGAAGTACGTTTTTAAACGCCTGCGGCATAATGATATAACGCATCGTCTGGACATAGTTAAAACCAAGGCTTCGACCTGCCTCCATCTGTCCCTCGTCGATCGACATGATACCAGAACGGAAGATCTCCGCTACATATGCCGCCGAGTTAAGACCAAACGCGATCACACCGACAAAGACGCCGGCAAATACACGCGATACAAAAATACAGTAGTAGAAAATCATCAACTGGATGACAACCGGCGTTCCCCGGATGACCGTCAGATATACCTGGCAGACACCATTTAAAAATTTCATTTTACCGGTTTTGTCGTGAGTCGCACGGACAATCGCAATCAGCAGACCAAGGGCAATGCCGATCAGGGTCGCAAATAACGTGATGATCAGGGTATTTTTTAGGCCCCCTGTCAAATACTGCCACCTGTCATCCTTGATCAGGTTTAAATATAAGGCCTGCTTGAGTTTCTCCAATCCGTTTTCCTCCTTGTAAGATGATATAGACCCGAAAAAGGGCTGCTGCCGAATTTCATCTTTTTCATTCTGCAGCAACCTTTTTCTTAATCAAACAGATGTAGCTTTTTCTGTCAAATTATTCAGCGGTAATGTATTTTGCAACGATCTCGTCCAGTTTTCCAGACTCTTTCAGGTTTGCGATGGATGCGTTGATAGCGTCCAGAAGCTCTGTATTGCCCTTCTTAACTGCGATTGCGTACTCTTCTTCTGCGTACGGTGTTTCCAGAAGCTTTAAGCCTTCATTCTCGTCTACAAATACCTGTGCCGGTTTGTTGTCAATGATAACTGCATCGATCTTGCCAGTAGACAGTGCCTGTACTGCATCTGCGCCCTTGGAAAATCTCTGTACGCTCTCCTCGCCGAAATCATCGGTGGAGTACAGGTCTCCGGTGGTACCCTGCTGAACGCCGATCTGCTTGCCCTTTAAATCATCCAGGGATGCGATGTCACTGTCCTCTGTTACGATAACAGACTGAACGCCGGTTGCGTAAGTGTCAGAGAAATCCACCTGAGTCTGACGGTCCTCGGTAACAGTCATGCCTGCTGCTGCGAAATCAGCTTTGCCGGACTGAACCTCCGGGATGATAGAATCGAATGCTACGTCGGTGATTTCCAGAGATGCTCCCATATCCTCGCAGATAGCGTTTGCAATATCTACGTCGATACCTACGATATCATTTCCATCGTGGTACTCATACGGTGCGAACTCAGCGTTGGTGGACATAATCAGAGTTTTTCCTGCAAATGCGCTGTCGCCAGCTTCTGCTGCCTCGCTGCCCTCTGCTGCCTCTGCGGTTGTCTCCTCATTCTCCTCTGCGGCTGCGGTTGTCTCTGCCGGTTTGGAAGAGCATGCTGCTAACGATGCTGCCATAGCAGTTGCCATAGCGATTGCTGCTAATTTCTTTTTCATAATAAATTCCTCCTCATTTCTATTCGCTGCTTTTGTATTTTTATGCAGTAAATACGAATATTCTTACTTTTATTATTGTATCTAGGAATACATTATACCGCATTTTTATAAATAATCAAGCCTGAATTCCTGTTTTTTACAGGGTTTTGTATGATTATGCATTCTTTTCCAATTTGTACGGTTCCAGTTACGGACAGATCTGGTTGTTAATTCTTGGCACGGGAGTTTAATAGTTGCATAATCAGGTTAGTGAAATTTTGAAAGTAAATGAAAGCAGATGACAGCTCGAAGAATGTTTCCGGTTTCCGAACGGATTATCAATTCATAACGAACAGTAAAATGAGAACAATTCCAAAAATGGACAAGGAAGAAAAAAATACTATAGTCTGCAACAGCAACAAAAATCGCTGCACCCCAGCAAATACAAGGGTTACAGCGATTTTATTTTCACTCAACTGACAAAGACTGGATATATATTTTTTTCAATAATCCAAATTTTTGTTTTTTCTGTGTTTCCTGTTTTCAAACTTCACGTTCTCTCCACAGGCAATATCATTTACTTAGAGAATTTCTTTGAAAAAAATTTCCTTTTTTCTACCAATAACTCAACAAGCACTTGACAACACCTTGATAGTTCAGCGCCTCAGCTAAAAAAACGCATAAAAGCAATCCATTCGTTATAATAGCGTTGACTAGAAACTATAAAACAAGCCCGGCAACCAGGTTGATACGACAGGAACAAACGATACCAGCAGCAAAATAGGTAATGCACCAAAAAGCAAAAATGGAAGAATAGGTTTAATAAGTTTATGAATCGGAACATCACAAACTCTGGAACATGCCATCAGACAAGTAGCCATTGGCGGTGTAATTGAGCCAATACCTATCGAAACAAAAACGATTACTGCTAACTGAATTGTATCTATTCCACATGCAGTAGCAATCGGTGTAAGAAGTGGCACCAGCGTCAAAATAATAACATTTCCATCCAAGAAAAAACCTATAAAAAACAGCAGAAGATCTATTAACAGGATAAGACCAATACGATTATTGGTAATTCCCAACATTAACTCTGCCACCAACTCAGGAATATGGTTAAGTGTCATCAAACGACTGAAAATCAAAGTCATTGGAAACATTATAACCAATGCCGAAACATCCTTGACTCCCTTAGAAAAAACGCCCATCAATTGAACCAGAGAAAGCTTTTTATAAACTACCACTCCCATGATCGCTCCATATAAACAGGTAATTGCACCTGCTTCTGTCGCTGTAAAAATGCCGCCATAGATACCCCCTAACACAATTATCGGCATTAAAACTGCTACAACAAGCTCTAAAAAAAATCTATTCCGGCTTATAGTCTCACGCGCATTTTTTTCTGATTCTTCTTTAGGCTCATTATCTTCAGTACATGCAGAAACGGATGCAACTGTTTTACCCGCATATTCTGGATGATAATATTTTATATAAATAATCCGATTAATGATCAAATAGAGTCCTGCCCATATTAATCCCGGCACAATCGTAGCCATAAATAAAGCACCAACCGATGCCGAGGACACGGATGCAAAAATAATAGCATTTACATTTGGTGGAATCATAAAGCCAAAAGGACTGGAAGCTGCAATTAATGCCGCTAAATATGCTTTATCATATCCTTTCTTTTCCAATTCTGGCACCATAGCTGTTGACAGTGTATTAGCCGTTGCCAATGCTGAACCGCAAAGGGCACCAAAAAAGCAGGAAACTACTGGAATTGTGGCCGTCAATCCTCCCTTTACATTATGTAGCATCTTATCCGCTACCCGAATCAGCACATTTGCAATTCCGCTTCGCTCAATCAAAGAACCGCCTACTATAAAAAGCGGAATCGCCAACATAGAAATAGAGTTCAAAATGTAAAACGCATTCGTTGCAAACGTTCCTGTACTTCCAAGCCCCATATATGCCACAAAAAAGGAGCCGCCCAAAAATGCTAATGGAACTGCAACGCCGGAAAAAATCATGAGTAAAATTAATACTGCAGCTATTCCAAATATCATAATGTGCGTAACCTCCTTATAGATTTACAAACATTCACCACATAATAAACCATCATCCCCAAAGCTCCTAAAAATACAGAAGCATATACCCACCACATGCTAAATCCAACAGCCGGAGACACCGTTTTACGTTCAATATGTGTCATCATTAAATCAAATGTTAATGGCATAAATAATCCACATATTATAGTAGAAATAATCAAACTAAACAAATGAAGTGCTTCTTTTGACTTTTCCGTCTTACACAGATTCAAGAAGAAATCGACTTTTAGCATATTGTCATCACGCACAACCAGTATTACTCCAAGCCATACAAATACAATAAATAGAATTGTTGGCAATTCCTCATAGCCGTGCATATTAATATTAAATACCCAACGACTGAAGATTGTCAGATTAACCATAATCATCATCACAATCAACAAAATGCCCGCTAAATTTCCAACCACAAATTCAACTATATGATCTAATTTTTTTAAAAATTTCACCACGTTCCTCCTCTCTTTAACGGTAACTAAAAAAGCAGGGGATACTACAAACATAGATATCAATCCACTTGCAGCATCCCCCATACCATTAATAATTAAACAGCTCAGATACCTGATTGTATAATTCTTCTCCAATCAGTTCTCTCCACTTATCCGACAGAGAAGCCGCATACTCTTTCCATTGATTCAATTCCTCATCTGTTGGCTGATAATATGTAATTCCTTTTTCATCAAAGAATTTTTCTGCGTCTGCTTTCATATCTTTATAAGATTCATATTCAGCCTCTGAACACGCCCAGGCAGCATCCACAAATATCTTTTGATCCTCTTCGCTATACTGATTAAACTTATCTAAATTCATCATCAAACTATACGAAGTCCACTGAGCTCCAACATATGAATAAAATGGTGCTACTTCATAATAATTTTCAATAATATATGAAGGTATCTGCTGATCCGTAGCCGTAATCAAACCATTCTGCAGCGAAGTATATAACTCTCCGTATGGCATAATTGCGATATTTCCCAAACCGCCATAAAATTCGTTAACAATAGCATCTTCATATGTTCGAAACGTTTCATTCGCCAGATCCTTCGGCACTTTAATCAATTTATCTGTCGAAAAGATGTGGCGCTGTAAGCCACTGTTTTGCGCCAAAAGCTTAATTCCATTTTCTTCATAAAGCTTTGTATTAATAGCAAATCCTTCTGCATTCGGATTAGCAAGCTTTTCCCTCACTGTGTCTAAATCAGGTAATAAAAATGGAATTCTTTGCCATGCAAATCTCTTATCTACACTAGACATTCCGGCACCAAAGTTAAAATCCGTCTCCCCATCCTGAATCATCTGAAAGGATTCCGCATCGCTGGCATAACTGGAATACCAATAAATATCTACTACATAACGGCCATTACTATTTTTCTCTACCTCTTCTTTAAATTTCAGTAGTCCATCAGCCCATGGATTATAATCCGGGGCAACCTCTGGATCTAACGCTGATGTTGTCAAAACAAGATGAGTTGCATCTGAATCTGCTTTCGTAGTTTCTGCCGCTTTATCGCTCTGCAGTGCAACTGTATTATTACCTCCACATCCAACTATAGTTAATGCCATCATTGCTGCCATTGTCGTTGCAATTAATTTTTTCATTGTACCCCTCCTTTTTCAACATCCACCATATTCTTTTTCTGCTCGTTCCTGGCTGATCAAGCCATCTTTCACATCACACTTTAATGCTTTTTTATCTCTCTCAAGCGGATTACCCCAACCTCCGCCGCCACTTGTCTGAATATAGAGTCTATCTTTCTTATAAAAACGCACCCTTGCTTTCGAAGGCAAATGTTCTTCCGTTCCATCAGCTCTATTTACTGTAAAACGAGCTCCTAATGCTGCTTTTCCACCATTTAATCCCCACGGTGCCGTATTAACACGATCAGAGGCAATAAAGCAGTCCACCTCATCTGTCTGGAATTCCAGGACTCGCTCAATTCCAAATCCACCCCTGTGCTTACCAGGTCCTTCAGAATTTGGAGCTAAACCATATCGTATTACCTTAACCGGCATGATTCTTTCAAGAACTTCTACTGGTGTATTTCTGGTATTAGTCATATGCGTATTAACTCCACTGGTTCCATCTTGATCGCACATTCCACCATATCCTCCTCCAACAGTTTCACCATTAGCAAAGAACGAATGTGTTTCTGGATTATAACCACCCAGCTGAATTCCATTCATAGATCCACAAGCAGCCGCACATACTTTTTCTGGAACCACTTGAGCCAGTGCACCAAGCAGTACATCTACCAAACGCTGACACGTAATAGAATTTCCAGAACCGGTAGCTGCTGGATATACCGCATTTACCAAGGAACCTTCCGGTGTTATAACCTCAAAGCGGCGATATGTTCCAGAATTCGGTGGAATCGTGGGATCTGTCACTGCTCGAACAACATAATAAATGCAAGCCAAAGCCATCGGACGAACACAATTCAAAGGTCCTCTTACCTGAGGGCATGTTCCCGTAAAATCAATTTTAATATGTGGACCTCCTGTAGTAATTGTTACCTTGATTTTTAATGGCTCTGTTGTAGTAATTCCATCTCCCTCTAAGAAATCCTCAAATTCAAATGTTCCTTTCGGAAGTTTTTCTAACTCTGCTCCCATTCGCCGGTCACAGTAGTTCTCTAACTCTGCAATTGCCTCAAGAACTACTTCTACGCCCATCTCATCACATAATTCCTCAAACCGCTTTTCTCCTACATTATTTGCTGCAATCTGAGCCATCAAATCTCCGCTACTTTCGTATTTTGTTCGGATATTAGAGCGAAACATAGCAAAAATCTCAGGATCTACTTTTCCTTCTTTTTTTATCTTTACTGGTGGGAAGCAAATCCCTTCATGGAAAATTTCCGTTGCATCTGGTGTTAACGAACCCGGAACCTTTCCTCCCACATCTACATGATGCGCCAGATTTCCTACAAAAGCTACTAGCTCTCCTTTAAAAAAGATCGGAGAAAAGATAATAATATCTGGCAAATGAGTTCCACCAATGAATGGATCATTGTGCATGATAGCATCTCCAGGTTTCAGTTCTTTTTTGTTAATATGCTTTAAAGCTCCCTTTACTCCCCAAGGCAACACTCCTGAATGAACAGGTATATGCTCTGCCTGTGCAATCGTCTCTCCATTTACATCAAATAACGCACACGAACAATCTCTTCTATCTTTAATATTTGTGGAATAGGCTGTCCGAATTAATGCTGCTCCCATCTCTTCTGTAATTGCAAAAAAGCGATTTCGCATAACTTCCAATGTGATTGCATCCATCTTTTCATTCCTCCTTTTAGTTCTCTTCTAATGCTTCCATCTTCCCAGTCTCATGATTTGCAATCTTCACAACCAAATTCATTCTCTCATCTACTGTCACCTTATCGCCAGGCCCTACTACGGACGTAGCTCCTGTTTCCTCTATGATTGCCGGACCGATAAAGCTGTTACCTGCTTTTAAAGCATCTCGCTTATATACGGCTGTATCCAGCCACTCTCCCATAAAATAAGCTTTTCGAATTTCTTCTGGTTTTGGAAGTTCCTTGCTAATTTCTCCTTTTGAATACAAGTTACTTTTGTCCATTTCCCCAACTACAGAAAGACGCAAACTAACCAACTCCATGGGATCATTCTTCTTAAATCCATAAGAACGCTCATGTGCATCACTGAAATCATTCACAAGCTTATCCCAAACCAGCTGATTCACCGGGCTATTGGGTACCGAAATCGTTAATTCGTAGGCCTGACCAAAATAGCGGATATCTATTTTTCTCTCAAAACTTACGCTACTCTCTGATACGCCATCTCGAGCCATTTCTTTTCTTGCTTCAGCCTCTAATTTTTCAAATTTTTCTTCCATATGGTTGAAAGAAACATCTTTTTCATGTTTATGATACGTGCATACTTCATCATATCTAATTGGTGCAACTAATAATCCAAAAGCAGAAAAGTTTCCAGGTGCGATAGGAATAACAACTGTTCCTATATCCAGAGTTCTTGCCAGTTCAACCGCATGAAGTGCTCCCGCTCCTCCATATGGCAGAAGCACAAACTTTCTCGGATCGATTCCTCTTTCTACCGTCATAACTCTAATTGCTCTGACCATGTTGGAATTCGCTACACGAAGAATTTCCTCTGCTACTTCCTCCACTGTCATATTTAATTTTACGGCCAATTTTTCTTCTATCGCTTTCCGTGCAGCCGCCACATCCAGGTGCATTTTTCCACCTAGCAATTTTTCACCCACACGACCTAACACAGCATGAGCATCTGTTACTGTTGGTTCTGTTCCTCCTTTGCTATAACAAACCGGTCCCGGTACTGCTCCTGCACTGCGAGGACCAACCCGAAGCGCTCCACCAGCATCCAGCCATGCTATAGAGCCTCCTCCTGCTCCAATCGTAGTAATATCTATATGTGGGAATTTTACCGGAAATCCCTCAATCACTCCTTCACCTGTGATACCAATAGAACCATTCTGCACAATTCCTACATCAAATGACGTTCCTCCAAGATCTCCAGTAATAATATTATGATAATCCGTAATCTTGGAAAGAAATTCGGCAGCCAAAACACCTCCAGCCGGACCAGATAATAACGTATTCACACTCTTCTGAGCTGCAATCTGATCGGTCATCATACCTCCAGAAGATTGCATAATAGTCAATGGAGAATTAATCCCATTTTCATCTAATCGTCTACGCAACTGGGATACATATTTCTGCATTCTTGGCTGAACATATGCATTCATAACGGTTGTATTCATTCGTTCAAATTCACGAAACTCCGGCAAAATTTCGCTAGATACAGACACTGGAAAATCTGGTGCGATTTCACGAATAACTTCCAACGCTTTTTTCTCATTTTCATCATTCGCATAAGAATGAAGAAAACAGATTGCAATGGATTCCGCTCCCTCTTCCATTAATTCATGAATCGTTTTCTTTAATTCCTCCATATCCAACTGCACCAATACAGTTCCCGTATAATCCATTCTTTCGTCTGCCTCCCGACGAAGATATCGTGGAATTAATGAAGCTGGTTTTCTAGCATGTAAATCATAAAGTTCTAGTCTGCTCTGGCGACCAATATCTAAAACATCTCTAAATCCTTTTGTTGTTATTAATGCTGTTACAGCGCCGTTTCGTTCCAAAAGTGTATTTGTAGCCACTGTCGTTCCATGTGCAACACCCGTCACACAATCTGGTGCTACTCCCAACTCTTCTAAAAGTGCTCTAATTCCGTTCAGAACACCTATACTTTGATCTTCAGGTGTAGAAGGCGTTTTTGCAAAATACACCTTACCATCTTCATTTATTCCGACTACATCGGTAAACGTTCCTCCTACATCTACACCTAATTTCAATTTAGCCATTTTTCATCCTCCTTTATCTCTATCCCTGGTAATAATTTACTTTCGGCATATATTTACTTCCTAGCATCTTATGAAATTCTGGGTATCTTGATTGTTCCGGGTGACGTCCTTTCTTTTCTGTTACATCATTAGCCAGCCATTGTAATGGAATAATGTAAAATAATGGAGTTAAAATTTCATCCATTCCTCCTGGAAGCGAGATAAAACGACCTTTTATTTCAATCTCTTTTTCAAAGCCCTCGTAACCAATAACAGTCACGTGATCCGAATGTTCCTGAGCAAATTGAATCATTCTCTTTATTCGCTCTACTCCAGGTCCCTCGTTTACCAAAAAAATCAAATATGACCACTTTTCAAGACAATGATACGGACCATGCATGTACTCTTCCACATCATATACCTCTACCGGGATTCGCACTCCTTCTAATACCTTAAGAGCCCCTTCTTTAGCTGCAGCTGTTAAAGTACCACCTCCGATAATTGTCACAGATGGAGCAGATTTATACTCCTCCGCAAAATCTTCAATTTCTTCAGATGTACATCTCAAACTTTGCTCCATCCATTTTGGAACTAACGAAATGTCTAATTCCTTACCAGCTAATCCCGCAGCATATAAATACAACATTGCTATAGTCGAAGTAAATCCCTTCGTTTTGGCCCCTACCAGTTCTTCTCCTGTACATGTATCCAAAATTGCCTCAGCACTTTTTCCACCAGGATTATCAGGCTCGGCTGTTACCATAACGGTTCTAGCCCCATACTCTCTTCCTTTTTCCAAACAATGTATCGTCCCAATACTACGTGCCGTCTGTGAAATTCCTAAAATCAGCGTTTTCTCATCTAGTCGATAATGTGGATAGTAATACAAAAAATCAAATGGGGTAAACACCTGGACCTCTGCATTGAACCATTTTGTAAATGCATATTTAGCCGCAATTGCTGTATGAAGTGAGGTTCCAGAACCAATTAAATAGATTTTGTCAAATGGACCTTTTCCCACTATAGAATACACACTATCACACACTTTTTCTGCATTTTGGCAAACTCTTCTAATTGTGTCTGGCTGTTCCAATATACAGCTCTTCATGGTTTGCTTCATTCTATGTATGCCTCCCAACTCTTGTATTTTTCTCTATTTTATTTTTTTACCTGTATGTCCTGCTCTTCGATTTTTTTTGAAGCAAAATTAATTGCTCCTAGAGCTCCTGCTTTTCCTCCCAAGTTTGCCAAACAAATATCCGCCTGAATTGGCGTAAGCCTGCCAACCTCCTCTCGAATCCGCTGAATCACAGATCCCATAGAATCAGAAACTCCACCGCCTATTACAACCTTCTCTGGATTTAAAAGACTAATCGTATTGGCTATCGCAACTGAAAAATCACGAACAAATTTGTCTATTACCGGTATTACTGAGGTATCTCCTCGGCTATATGCTGCAAATAATGCTTCTGCCGAACCAACAATTTGATCCAGTGCCGAGCCAGAACATTTTTTTTCTAAAATTCCCTGTTGTCCTAATTTATTAATTTCTCCTTTTTCCACATCAGAACTATCTAAATAATATCCCAATTCTCCTGCTCTTCCTTGAGCTCCCAATACCAACTGTCCACCACATACTAATGCTCCGCCAATACCTGTTCCCAATGCAATAAACAACATATCGTCCGTCTGTTCGCCTGAACCTATCCAACGTTCACCTAATGCTGCCAGATTCACATCATTTCCGACATACACTGGAAATGAAAAATATTCATTCATTAAACTTTGCAAAGGAAATTGATTCCACGATAATGCTTTGGCACGCACCACTGTTCCATCTGAATCCACCGTTCCCGGGACTCCAATTCCCATGCCAAATATCATTTCTCGTTTAATTCCTGCTGCTTCTAATGACTCCTCTACAATCTGGACTAATTCCTCAAACTGATTTTTGGTTGGTAATTTTTTTTCGTACACAATATTACCCACCAAATCTGTTATCAAAAACAAAAGTTTTGTTCCGCCAATATCTATGCCAATACAATACGCAGATTTTGGATTAAATCCCAGCATAGTAGATGGACGTCCAACCCCTGAGGGAGACATACAATCTCCATACTCAACTAGGAGCTTTTTCTTAATTAATTCATCTACAATCGCACTAACTGTTGTTTTACTCAAATTTAATGCCTTTGATATCTGTGCACGGCTAATCGGCTGTTTCTCCTTGACCATATTTAGAATCAATGTCCGATTAATTTTTCGTATTAATTCTAAATGCCCTAAATTTCCATTCTTCTCCATATTACACCCCTTACTCACTTAATTAGTTCAGTACACTTACTAATTCTTTTAAAAATTACCTCTCGTATCAAGCAAGAGGATTTATATATAAAATACACTTTTATTATTCTGTTTTCAATAGGATTTTTCAACAAAATATCTTTATATTTTCGTAAAAATCGCCAAAACGCGTTTCACATAATTTGTTTATTTAGAAAACTAAATGTCACTTTCAAGATACACGCCCATATATGCTGAACTCTTTTTGCAATGCAATTGATAATTCATAAAATCAATTATATCTAACAAAAATGCAATTACAAACCAAGGATGACAGTAACTGTCAACCTGTAACGAATCAACAATTTCAAGAATGTTTTTACTAACCTTCTATATGGTTCCACACATACCCATGCAGTAGAACTTTCAACATTTCCTTATCTCGCTCTTCCCAGGCGGCTTGTACGTTCTCCATATCGAACATGGGCATTCTTCGTAAATCTGATATGCTGAAATCTCCCAAGAGCAGGCGTGGCAAAGGCAACTGAAAGAAACGATAGCAACAAAAAACAGGTCCGGACGCACGGAGAGTAATCAGTGTATCTGAACCTGGCTTTTCATTGAGATTTCTTATGCTTTTTTTCGTTGACATTTAATACTGTTCAACGTATCATATAATCAAGAAATGGGTTTGTTACCGTACAGCTATTGCTCAAGCGGGGTGCTCATTTCTTTTTTATGTTCACCATGTCATACAGATATAAATTTCCGTCTGTAGCATGTCGTATCAACATTTCTATCCTGAATATATTAAATCATTTAAGAATACCTCGGTGCTCTTGTAGCCAAAATCAGACGCACCCTTTCTTACTTCCTTGAACATTTTTCCGCATCGATCGCCAGCACAAACATCAATGCATCCAATGCATATTCCAGCTCATTTACCTGAATAACATACGTGTCCATCATATGGAACAGCTCTTTGCTGACACTAGCAACCGAATATCCCCTTTGATCGAGGATATTATAATCCCATTCCATAATCGAACCATCGATATGCCAGCCATTGTAATCAATGTTGTAATGCGGTGTCAGGAAAGAGATTTCTTTACTCAGACATCCGATATAGGTGCCGTTTTTATATATCTCAAATTTGGGCAGAAATGTCAGTACACGCTGAACAACCATTCCAATTTCATTGCCGTCTCCATCATATATCACCAGCTTATGGCCCCAGGACAACTGGCCTTTTACCACATATACTGTATTGCCAAACTCATCATAAATATCATAACTGTCAAACCACGAAAATAACCGCTGTTTAAATAAAAGCTTCATAAAATCACCTCAAATATCATAATCCGTTCTCTTTTGTCCTCGCTCGGAAACAAATCCGATGTGTCGATCTCATCATAAAACATTAGCTGTTCCTCCGTCATCAGACAACTGATATATTCCTCCGATGGATAATAAAAAAACAGCAGTATCTCTCTCGGATTTTCGTAATAGGACTCATATATCCTGGCAAGAACAGAATGCAATATCTCTAACGAAAATGGATTAAAAAAATAACACCGGTTCACTTCTGGAGGAAGCTCATAGTTCTCCGCACTGCTTAAGATAAAGGAAGTACGGTTTCCGGACACTGCCGTCTCCTTATTTTCTGCTGCCCCCTGATAAATACGTTCATCGTATTCGATTCCGATTGTTTTACACCTTGTCTGATAGGACAAGTAAAAACAGACTCTTCCCTTGCCGGTTCCATAGTCCAATAAGGTATTATTCTTCCGAATTAATCCGCTGTTCGCCAACCGTTCCAGAACCACGTATGCCGTCGGTTCGTATGGGTATCGGTATTGATCCGCATGCGAATCATCTCTGCCGCTTGTTCGGATTTTCAGAAATCTATCCCATTGGGTCTCATTTTGGTTCATGGTATATCTCCCGTATCATTTACTCGATTCTTATATCTACAGAATATAGGAAATTGGCGGCGCTTGTCAACTTGCAGCTTTGGAAAGAAAAAAATTGCAAATATGTAAATCTCCCATCGTCTTATTATGGGCAGATCTTGTTGTTAATTCTTGGCAAATCTAATATTTCGTACTATAACTATTCTGTACCGTTTTCTCTGTACTGGGCATCTGCTTCCGTAAAGAGAATGTGCCTTGTCACATTCTCTCGCCGGGCGCGGTCGCTTGCAGCATGATTCACAAGATACGGAACCATTCCTTAGGTTTTATTACGAAAGAAGGCTTTTTATGATTTCCCGTCTACTTACCTTAACTGCCTGGTCCATGACGCCGCCCGCAGTCTGGTCTCCCTTTCATTTAGCATTTATGCTGATCGGCATCCCGCTCGCCGCCTTTGCCGCCTGGAAATTGCGGACGCGCTCCGAAGCGTTCCGTCTGCATCTGCTCTTTGCCTGCGGTGTTTTTCTGGCATTTTCCGAGGTCTACAAACAGCTTTTTCTCTATTACATAGAAAACAACCGGCACTACGACTGGTGGTATTTTCCATTCCAGCTCTGCAGCCTACCGATGTACCTCTGCCTGCTGCTGCCCTTTGTTCCGCATAAATATCAGCGTATTTTTTGCACTTTTATGTATAATTACAACCTGCTCGGTGCCGTCATGGTGTTCGTCGATCCGTCCGGTCTGATGCACCCGTACTGGACGCTGACCCTGCATGGATTTATCTGGCATATCCTTCTGATCTTCATCGGACTGCTCATCGCCTTTTCCCGCATGGTGCTGCCAACCGCCAAAGGATTCTGGCAGTCTACAGCTGTATTTGCGGTCGGATGTGTCATCGCAACCATCATCAATGTTACCTCGCATCCGTATGGAAACGCAGATATGTTTTATATCACGCCGTACTACGCGACCACGCAGATTGTGTACTCCCAGATCGCTGCTAAATTTGGAATTTTTGCCGGAAATGCAGTGTACGTGCTTTCGATCATCCTGGGTGCCTGGCTGCTGCATCTCGTATTTCAAGCCGAACGTCCGTGAGACTTGGCGCGTGATTCTGGTCAGCAAAGCTGACATATTCGTTGCTGCTCACTCATTCCGTGCACATCAACGGGATTTTACCGATGCTTCGCATTTCAAATCGGCAAAATCTGCTATCGATATGATATCATACGGAATTTTCAGTTCAGAAAATTCCTAATCTGCAATTAAAAGAGCGCCAGCCCCGCATTCACAGCCGGGCAGACGCTCTTTTCTATAACAGCTCAATTAATTCACTGTCACGGTAAAATCCACTGAAACGACTTTGTAACAATGGATTTTATCCTTTTATTTTTATTTACTGAATCTCGCTATGGAACTCCTGCAGGGACTTAACCTCCAGATGTCCGTTCTTCTTGATACTTCTCAGAGCCTGTACGGTAGCCTTTGCTGCTGCCATGTTGGTGAAGTACGGAATCTTCGCCTTTACAGCTGCCTTACGGATGTAGCTGTCATCGCCTCTGCCCTTCTTATCGTTCGGGGTATTGATGATGATTGCCACTTCTCCGTTGGTAATCTTATCTAAAATGTTCGGACGGCCTTCGTTGATCTTGCATACCTTCTCAGCCGGAAGTCCTGCTGCTACCATCACATCACAGGTTCTGCCTGTACCCATCAGGGTAAAGCCACACTCGTAGAAGCCTCTTGCAACCTCGATAAGCTCTATCTTATCCTTGTCATTGACACTCAGGAGGACAGTTCCTGAGGAAGGAAGACGTGTCTGGGTTGCTTCCTGTGCCTTGTAGATAGCCTCACCAACGCTGGTGGACATACCAAGAACCTCACCGGTGGAACGCATCTCCGGTCCAAGTACCGGGTCAACCTCCGGGAACATCTTGAACGGGAATACCGGCATCTTAACACCGTAGTGCGGAATCTTCTTCTCTTTCAGTGCCGGAACCGGTGACGGACGGCCTGTTAAGTAGGAAGTCATGATATCCGTTGCCAGTTTTACCATCTTGATGTTGCATACTTTAGATACCAGCGGCACGGTACGGGATGCTCTCGGGTTTGCCTCCAGCACGTATACTTCGCCGTCCTCGATTGCATACTGCATGTTCATCAGACCTACTACGTGCATCTCTTTTGCGATACGGCTTGTGTAATCGCGGATTGTCTCTACCTGATCCTTGGTCAGATTTCTGGACGGAAGGATACAAGCGGAGTCTCCGGAATGGATACCTGCCAGCTCGATATGCTCCATAACTGCCGGAACAAATACGTTCTCGCCATCACTGATCGCATCTGCTTCACACTCGGTTGCATGATGCAGGAAACGGTCAATCAGGATCGGACGGTCCGGAGTTACGCCGACAGCTGCTCTCATATAGAAGGTCATCGCTTCATCGTCATGAACAACCTCCATGCCGCGGCCGCCAAGTACATAGGACGGACGAACCATAACCGGATAACCGATCTTATTAGCAATCTCCAATGCATCTTCTACAGTAACTGCCATGCCTGACTCCGGCATCGGAATCTGCAGTTTATCCATCATCGCACGGAACAGGTCACGATCCTCTGCCATGTCGATGGTTTCCGGAGTTGTACCCAGAATGTTGACACCATATTTCTTCAGGTCTGCTGCCAGGTTCAGCGGTGTCTGACCACCAAACTGTGCGATAACTCCCAGCGGTTTCTCCTTGTGATAGATGCTTAATACATCTTCCAGAGTCAGCGGCTCGAAATACAGTTTATCGGAGGTATCATAGTCTGTAGATACGGTCTCTGGGTTGCAGTTAACGATAATTGTCTCAAATCCAAGCTCTTTCAGGGCGATAGCTGCATGTACGCAGCAGTAGTCAAACTCAATACCCTGACCGATACGGTTCGGACCGCCGCCCAGAATCATGATCTTCTTGTTGTCGCTGCACGGACTCTGATCCTTGATATGGTAGCTGGAGAAGTAGTATGCGGAATCCGGTGTGCCACTTACGTGTACGCCCTCCCAGCCTTCTACGATACCCTCTTTGGTTCTTGCATCGCGGATCTCTTCCTCAGTAACGCCTAACAGCTCGCTTAAATATTTATCTGCAAAACCGTCCAGCTTCGCCTGGCGGAGAACCTCAACCGGCGGAACCTCGCCCTTATACTGCATCAGGCTTTCTTCCTCTTCTACCAGTTCTTTCATCTGCTGGATGAAGTAATGTTTAATCTTGGTTAATTCGAACAGCTCGTCTACGGTAGCGCCCTTACGAAGTGCCTCGTACATAATGAACTGACGTTCGCTGCTCGGAACATGCAGCATCGCAAGCAGTTCTTTTTTTGTCTTCTTATCGAAGTCTTTCGCATGACCAAGACCGTAGCGGCCTCTCTCCAGGCTTCGGATCGCCTTCTGGAATGCCTCTTTGTAGGTCTTTCCGATACTCATAACCTCGCCGACTGCCTTCATCTGGGTTCCCAGCTTGTCCTCTGCGCCTTTGAACTTCTCAAATGCCCAGCGTGCAAACTTGATAACAATATAGTCGCCGGACGGAACATACTGATCCAGAGTGCCGCTCTTGCCGCATGGAATCTCATCCAGAGTCATACCGGTTGCCAGCATCGCTGATACCAGTGCAATCGGGAAACCAGTTGCCTTGGATGCCAGTGCGGACGAACGGGAGGTTCTCGGGTTGATCTCGATAACAATATCACGGTCTGTCTTCGGATCGTGTGCCCACTGTACGTTGGTACCGCCGATTACCTGGATTGCTTCTACGATCTTGTAGGATTTCTCCTGCAGACGTTTCTGCACTTCTTCCGAAATGGTTAACATCGGAGCAGAACAGAAGGAATCTCCGGTGTGTACGCCCAGCGGATCAATATTTTCAATAAAGCAGACAGTGATCATGTTGTTCTTCGCATCGCGGACAACTTCCAGCTCAAGCTCTTCCCATCCAAGGATAGACTCCTCTACCAGAACCTGACCAACCATGCTGGCCTGCAGGCCTCTTGCACACACGGTCTTCAGTTCTTCTACGTTATATACAAGACCGCCGCCTTCGCCGCCCATGGTGTAAGCCGGACGAAGAACAACCGGATAACCCAGTTTATCTGCGATTGCCAGTGCATCCTCAACGCTGTAGGCAACTTCACTTCTAGCCATCTCGATGCCCAGGCTTTCCATTGTATGCTTAAACTCGATACGGTCCTCACCACGCTCGATAGCATCAACCTGAACGCCGATTACTTTAACATCATATTTATCCAGAACACCTGCTGCTGCCAATTCGGAGCAGAGGTTCAGTCCGGACTGTCCACCCAGGTTCGGGAGCAGCGCATCCGGGCGCTCTTTTTCAATGATCTGAGTCAGACGGTCTACGTTTAGCGGCTCAATATAAGTCACATCTGCTGTCTCCGGATCCGTCATAATCGTAGCCGGATTGGAATTGACCAGCACAATCTCATAGCCGAGTTTTCTCAGTGCCTTGCACGCCTGTGTTCCCGAATAATCGAACTCACACGCCTGTCCGATAATGATTGGACCGGAACCGATAATCAATACTTTGTGAATGTCATTTCTCCTCATGTTTTCTCCCTCTCATTGTCTGCTGTTTTTTGGCTTTAAAAAAGCGGCCTCCCGGATCAACTAAAAATCAAGCACCTCCGCGGTGCCTTCACGCGCGTCTGTCTGATCTTCCGTCATCCTGACAGCCTCCGCCAATCGCAGCTCTGCCAGACCCCAGTTAGCCATTATCAGCATTATAATAGAAAGCGCTTTATTTGTAAACAAAAAATTTTACAAAAATCGATCTTTTTCGCTTTTCAAATTTGATCTTCTATGATATTATAGGAAAGATATACTGGGGTGTTTATTTTGTCAAAAAGGCAGATTTAGACCCTCTTATTTTCGTTCCTGCGCGAGAATGTGCCAAGGCACATTCTTTTTTATTATCTTGTCCTACGAAAATCCTACGAAAAGGAAAGGGGTTATCCATTATGAAAAAAGTTGTCATCATCGACGGTCAGGGCGGACGCATGGGGCGCGCCCTCGTAGAAGAAATCCATAAACTCTGTCCCGGACAGCCGCTTCTCGCGCTCGGTGCCAACACCACTGCCACTGCCGCGATGATGAAAGCCGGAGCTGCCATGGGCGCCACCGGAGAAAACCCCGTTCTTGTCGCCTGCCGCGATGCCGACCTAATCATCGGACCAATCGGCATCGTCATTGCAGACTCCCTCTTAGGAGAAATCACCCCCGCCATGGCAGCCGCCATCGGACAAAGCCGCGCCCAGAAAATCCTGATTCCTGTCAGTGGAAGCTCCTATTGCCGCCATATTTTAGTAGGAACACAGAATTTACCGATGAATGAATATATCCATTTGGCGGCAGAGGAAGCAGCTGCCTACCTGAATCATATTTAAAAAATGCACGAAGCTGAACTCTCATCGTTCCGCTCCGTGCATTTTTCTCCCGGTCTCTTTATCCTTCAAAACCTGCATCTTCAACTCATCCACCCCGGAAAATTTCATCTCCGGCCGCATAAAATCTAAAAAATGAACCTCTATCTTTTTCCCATACAGGTTTTCATCCAGATCATAGATATATGTCTCCGCACCCGCCGGTCGTTCCCCGGCAATCGTCGGTTTTTTTCCAATATTCGTGATACTTCCATAAGAAGCACCCTCAATCACCGTCCGGGAGAGATATACCCCGAACGCCGGAAGATGTTTCTGGATTCCCGGCAGGATATTCGCCGTCGGAAAACCTAGGGTGGAACCTAAATGCTCCCCGTGTACCACCTGTCCGCTGATCCGGTACTCGTATCCCAACAGTTCATTCGCCTTGCGGATATTTCCCTTCGCCAGCTCTTCCCGGATATAGGTGCTGCTGATCTCGCGATCGCCGTCCATCGCCTTTTCAACGATCGACACCTCATATCCATATTTCGGTGCCAGTTTCCGAAGCAGTTCAGCATCGCCCTTCCGCTGGTAGCCAAAATGGCAGTCCGGACCGGACACGATCGCCTTTGCGCCCATCTTGCCGACCAGAATCTCGGCAACAAACTGTTCCGGGTCCATATGTGCGACTTCCTGGTTGAACGGATATTCCACCAGATACTCCACCCCCGCCTCGCGCAGGTTCTCCTCGCGCTCCTCGTTGGTCGTGATCATCGTCTGCAGCTTTCCCCGGATCAAGGTTCCCGGTGCCGTCTCAAAGGTAAACACCGCTGGTTTATATCCTTTTTCCCGATACCGCATCACTTCCCGCAGCAGCTTCTGATGCCCTCTGTGAAGACCGTCAAACTTACCGATCGTGACCGCAGTCGGCTCTTTTATCTGAAATTCTCTGGTTCCGGCAAAATACTGCATCTTACTCTCCTCCCAGAAAGATCTTACGTGGTTTCCATTGTTTCTTCTCCGGCTGATAGGCATAGAGACCGATAAACTGGTTTTTGCTGTCATAGACGCGGATGATTCCAGAATCCGGAAGTACCATCTCTGAGTTTCCATCCGCAGAAACCTGGTGTTCAGCCAAACTGCTTCCGCTCTGCACTAAGCAGCCGTCTCTCGGTCCCAGCCCCTTCGGGAATGGATTTCCATTCTGCAGAAGCTTATCCAGAACCTCACTCTCCGACACATACGCCGGGCAGTCCTCAAACATTCCATCCACCGGCACGATCCTATCCTCGATCTGACCGGCTTTCGCCAGCGCTTCCACCTCGGACAGGCGCAGGCTGTCCCCGATCGCAAATCGATCGACGCGGGTGCGGATCAGTTTTTCCATACAGCCGCCGCATCCCAGCTTTTCACCGATGTCATGGCACAGGGTACGGATGTAGGTTCCCTTGGAACAGGTCACGGTCATCGTCACACGCGGCAATTCCACCGCATCTATCTGAAGATCATAGATTTCCACCGGACGCGCTGCCCGCTCTACCTCTTTTCCGGCTCTCGCCAGCTCGTAGAGCTTCTTTCCGTTGACCTTGAGCGCTGAATACATCGGCGGTACCTGCATATACGGACCAACAAATCTCTCCGCCGCCCCGCGGACTGCCGGTTCTGTCAGCTGTTCCGTCGGTTTCTCCGAAAGAATCGTTCCTGTCATATCCTGCGTATCGGTTTCGGTTCCCAGCAAAAGAACTGCCTGATACGTCTTCCTCTTATCCGTCAAAAGGTCGCACAGCTTCGTGCCCTTCCCCAGACATACAGGGAGTACGCCCTCCGCTGCCGGATCGAGCGTACCCGTATGACCGATCTTTTTCTGTCTCAAAATGCCCCGGAGCTTCGCCACCACATCGTGGGACGTAAACCCCGGTTCTTTATAAATGTTTATCACACCGTGAAACATAAAATCTCCTAAAAAATCAGAACTATTACCGTCCATGCGCTGTGCACCTGAAAGCAGGCAGCGCAATCAGCAACAGAACCTCCTATTCCTCCCTACGGGCATCCATCTGTTTCTCAATATGTCCCGTCAGGTTGTTGATCACATCCCTCGGATGTCCCTGCATCGTGCAGCCCGCCGCGTGGATGTGCCCGCCGCCGCCGAAATACGCCGCCACCTTGCTCACATCGACATAATCGTTGGAACGAAGGCTGACCTTGTACTCGTTGAACGCCTTTTCATAGATGAAAATGGCACATTCCACTCCTTCGGTAATCCGGAGCTGATCGATAATGCCATCCAGATCGTTCGTATCGACACCGTAAAACTCCATTTCTTTCTGGGAAACCACACTGAAAATACATCTTCCATCCAGAATCCGTGTACTGCTAAGCAGAGCTTTTCCGAGAATCTGGTTCTGTGCGTAGGTCTTGCGGTAAAAGCTGTCGTCGATGATCTTCGCCGCGTTCACGCCTTTTTCCATCAGCGTGCCCGCGATTTCCATCGTTTTCCGGGTCGTTGAATTGTACTTAAATACACCTGTGTCATGCACAATTCCGGTATAGAGACACTCTGCCGCCTCCCTGCTGAGCTTTGCCTCATCAAGAAGCGTGTATAACACTTCGCTGCAGGAGCTTGCGTCCGGAATGATGTAATTTTGTTCTGCAAATCCTGTATTGGTTCTGTGATGATCGATACAGAGTGTCTTGGCGGCGCTGTCAAAATAGACCGCGTAGCCGCCCAGACGCTCTTTGTCGCTGGCATCCAGCGTAATGCACAGATCAAACTGTTTTTCCGGCACAATCTCGGTATGAATTTTCTCAAAATCATTCATATAAGAAAATTTAGCAGCCGGATGGTCGAGAAACAGTTCTGCCTCTATCTGCGGATAATTCTCCCGCAGATAGTTAAGCAGTCCCAGAGTCGTTCCGATACAGTCTCCGTCCGGATGGATGTGACCAAGCAGTACGATGTGCTCCGCCCCTTCCAGTGACGCCTCTAAGATATTTTTACTCATTTTCTTCCTCATCTCCCGATTCTGAGTCTCTGAGATTTTCAGTTACTTCATCGATCAGGCGGGTCATGTGTACACCGTACTCAATCGACTGATCGAGAATAAATGTTATTTCCGGCGTATTCCGTAAATTAATGCGTTTTGCAAGCTGGGTGCGGACAAATCCGACAGCACTTTTCAGTCCCTGGATCGTATCCTTCGCCGCTTCCTCGTTGCCTAACACGCTGATATACGCCTTGCAGTACTTGAGATCCGGAGTTACCTCCACGGAGACAACCGTTGTCATCGGATGAATCCGCGGATCTTTCAGCTCACGGCTGATGATGGAACTCAGCTCTCTCTGTACTTCACTGTTAATTCTTGTATTTTTAATGCTATTTTTACGCATGAATCCCTCTGCCTTTCTAGCGCGGAACCTCTACCATCGCATATGCTTCGATCATATCGTCTTCCTGCAGATCGTTGAACTTCTCAAATACAAGACCGCACTCGTATCCGGAAGCAACTTCCTTCACGTCGTCCTTGAAACGCTTTAAGGATGCCAGCGGACCATCGAAGATCTGCTCGCCGTCACGGGTAATACGTGCCTTGCAGCCTCTCTGGAATTTACCATCCAGGACGTAGGAACCAGCGATAGTACCAACGCCGGAAGCCTTGAAGGTCTGACGTACAACAGCGTGACCGATTACCTGCTCCTCGTAGATCGGGTCAAGCATACCCTTCATCGCTGCCTCGACATCCTCGATTGCCTGATAGATGACGCGGTAGAGACGAACGTCTACTTTCTCACGCTCTGCGATGGACTTCGCGGTTGCGTCCGGGCGCACATTGAAACCAATAATGATCGCGTTGGATGCGGCTGCCAGACTGACGTCGGACTCGTTGATCGCACCAACACCGCCGTGGATGACCTTGACTACGACTTCCTCGTTGGACAGCTTCATCAGGCTCTGCTTTACTGCCTCGACAGAACCCTGTACGTCTGCCTTGACGATCAGTGGAAGTTCCTTTACATTTCCTGCCTTGATCTGGGAGAACAGATCGTCCAGGGAAAGCTTCATCTTTGTATCTTCAATTAACTTATTCTTGCTCTCAGAGATAAAGGTTTCTGCAAAGCTTCTCGCCTCTTTCTCGTTCTCCGGCTGTACAAATACCTCGCCGGCGTTCGGCACGTCATTAAGACCCAGAATCTCGACCGGAGTGGACGGACCAGCCTCTTTGACGCGGCGTCCTTTATCGTCCATCATCGCACGGACACGGCCGTAGCAGGCACCTGCCGCGATCGGATCACCGACATGAAGGGTACCTTTCTGTACCAGGACGGTCGCAACCGGACCTTTACCCTTATCCAGCTCCGCCTCGATGACAAGACCTCTCGCATTACGGTTCGGGTTTGCCTTTAACTCTTTGACCTCTGCAGTCAGAAGGATCATCTCAAGCAGTTCCTTGATACCTTCCTTGGTATGTGCAGATACCGGAACGAAGATGGTGCTGCCGCCCCAGTCCTCCGGAACCAGTTCGTACTCGATAAGCTCCTGTTTTACCTTCTCGATATTGGCACTCGGCTTATCGATCTTGTTGATCGCTACGATGATCTCAACACCTGCTGCCTTCGCATGGTTGATCGCCTCGATGGTCTGCGGCATAACACCGTCATCTGCTGCAACAACGAGGATTGCAATATCAGTGGATTTTGCACCACGCATACGCATTGCGGTAAATGCCTCATGTCCCGGCGTATCGAGGAATGTGATCTTCTGTCCGTTGATCTCTACCATGTACGCACCGATGTGTTGGGTAATACCGCCTGCCTCTTTTGCAGTTACATTGGTCTGGCGGATTGCATCCAGAAGGGAGGTTTTACCATGATCGACATGGCCCATAACGCATACAACCGGCGGACGGGTTACCATGTCCTTCTCATCCTCTTCTTCCTCTTTCAGAAGTTCCTCGATGACGTCAACCTTGACCTCCTTCTCACAGAGTACGTCAAACTCCATCGCGATCTCTTCTGCCTGCTCGTAATCTACTTCCTGATTGATGGTGACAACCTTGCCCTGTAAAAAGAGCTTCTTTACAATCACAGACGGCTGAAGTTTCATCTTGTCTGCGAGATCCTTGATGGTGATTACCTCCGGGATCGTGATTGTCTTGATCTCCTCAACCTTTGCCTCCTTCTTCTGCGGCGGCTGAACAGCGCTCTTTACGTTCTTTCCGCCTCTTCCCTTGGAGTGCATCTCTTCCTCATGGTCGATCTTGCTATATTTATCGTTCTTGTAATTATTCTTATTCTGCTTGTTGTTCTGCGGTTTCTGTACAACCGGGCTTTCGAAGGATGGCTTCGGAATATTTAAACCGCCGCGTCCATCGCGTCCGCCTCTCTGACCATCACGGCCGCCCTGATAGCCGCCGCTTCTCTGTCCGTCACGGTTTCCCTGATAGCCGCCGCTTCTCTGTCCGTCACGGTTTCCCTGATAGCCGCCGCTTC
>NZ_CAKVZK010000014.1:29397-59382 GCF_934835585.1 Clostridium sp. AF02-29
TCTGTCCGTCGCGGTTTCCCTGATAGCCGCTTCTCTGTCCATCACGGTTCTCCGCTGGAGCTGCGCTCTTAGCCGGCTCTGCGGTCTGCTCTGCACTTGCTGCTGCCGGACGGCTTGCCGGCGCTCCGGTCTTGGCTGCGTTTCCTGTATTGGCCTTGCCTGCCGGACGGCTTCCTCTCTGTACGCTGTTCTGCGGACGATAAACCGCTGCAATCCGCTTTTTCGGCGGCTCAGTTGTCTTCTCCGCCTCTTTCTTCTCTGCCTCTAACGGCTCTTTCTTTATATCTTCCACTCGATTTGTTTCCGCCTTTCCTGTATCTGTCTTTGACGCTGTCGTCTGTCTCTTTGCTCCTGCAAGGAAGCATCTGACTGCTTCTGCCTGTTCCTCCGTCACCTTGGAAGAATGGCTTTTTACGTCAAAATGATTTTTCTGCAGTATCTCTAAAACTTCTTTATTTGATTTGCCAATCTGTTTTGACAACTCATTAACTCTCATGTTTTGCTACCTCCGTTCCGGCACTGCCTTCCCGTTCTGCATAAGCTCCTAAAAGAGCCCGCCCAGAAAAGCGTTAATTATCTAACTTCTCTCTTAACGCCTTTGCAAAACCGGAATCCAAAACGGCCAGAGACGCTCTCATCTCTTTTCCCATCGCGTGTCCCAGCTCTTCTTTCATGCCGAACTGGTACACGGGAACCTTGTAGTATGCACATGAATTTTCAAACATCTTTTTTGTATTATCCGACGCTTCTTCTGACACGATCACCAGATACGCTTTTCCACTCTTGATCGCTTTCTCGGTCATGAACTCGCCGCTTGCCGTCTTACCGGCGCGCGTCGCCAGTCCCAGAAGATTCAGCACCTTTTTACGATTCTCCAAACTGCTCCATCTCCTTTTCCAGCGCCTCATAGACTTCCTTCGGAATCGCCATCTTGAGCGACCGCTCCAGTCCTTTGCTCTTTACCGCCTTTTTCCAGCAGTCCATCGAAGGACAGAGGTAGGCGCCGCGTCCATTCCTACGGCCCGTCGCGTCAATCTCGATCGTATCGTCGGCTGTCTTTAAAACGCGGATCATTTCTTTTTTGCTCTTCATTTCTCCGCATCCGATGCACTGTCTGAGCGGCACTTTCTTTGCTCCCACTGTCTATCACTTCCATTTCTGTCAAATCCCGGTTCTGCTGCTTTCTTTCTGCCAAATCTGCTCGCTCCGCCCGAAATCAGCATCCCCGCACATTATCTGTCAGGATTATTCCTGCTCCGCTGCCGGCTCTTCTGTGCCCTCAGCTGCCTCATTTTCTGCTGCCTCGGCTGTGTCTTCCTCTGCCACGCTGATCAGCGGGTCATCGGTGTAGCCCTCGAAGCCTTCCTCATAACCGCTCTCAAGCTCATCTAAAAGACCAGACTCTCTTGCCTGTGTCTCGCTCTTGATATCGATCTTGAAGCCGGTCAGGCGGGCTGCCAGACGTGCATTCTGCCCCTCTTTACCGATTGCCAGGGAAAGCTGGTAATCCGGAACGATCACCTGTGCCTCGCGTGCTTCCTCATCTGCTGCAACCAGGATAACCTTTGCCGGGCTTAACGCGTTCTCAATCAGGAATGCAGGGTTGTCATCCCAGTTGATGATATCGATCTTCTCACCGCGCAGCTCATTGACAACCGCGCTGACACGCGCGCCGTTTAAGCCGACACATGCGCCGACCGGATCGACGTTCGGGTCGTTGGAGCTGACTGCCATCTTCGTACGGGAACCTGCCTCACGTGCAATCGCCTTGATCTCTACGGTACCGTCTCGGACCTCGGCAACCTCAGACTCAAAAAGGCGTTTTACCAGATCTGGATGGCTTCTGGATACGGTGATACGCGGGTCGCGCTGTGTCTCTTTTACTTCAATGACATACAGTTTGATACGCTCGGTCGGTTTGAATACCTCGCCCTTTACCTGCTCACTCTCGTTCAAGATCGTGTCGATCTTGCCTAAGTTGATGCTGATGTTGCGTCCTACATAGCGCTGTACGATACCCGTTACGATATCTTTCTCTCTGCAGTGCCACTCCTCATACAGGGCGTTGCGCTCCGCCTCACGAAGCTTCTGTAAGATAACATTCTTCGCGTTCTGAACGGCGATACGTCCAAACTCCTTGGAATTGACAGAGAACTGAACGATGTCGCCCAGCTCATACTTGCTGTTTAAGAGCTTTGCCTCTGCCAGGCTTACCTGGGTCATCGGATCCTCTACGGTCTCCACAACCTCACGCTCTGCCACGATGGAAAAATCTCCTGTTTCACGGTTGATGTTTACCTTGACATTATCTGCCCGGCCATAATTGTTTTTGTATGCTGTCAGCAGAGAATTTTCAATCGCTTCTAAAAGAACATCTTTGCTGATATTGTTTTCTTTTTCCAGCAGATTTATTGCCTCAATCAACTCTTTATTCATTTTATTTTATCTCCTCCTACCGTCTAAAAATCAAAGGCTAAACGAATCAAAGCAATCTCTGATTTTTCAAATGTACGCTCGCTGCCGTCCTCCATCGTGAGTGTCACGGAATCCGCGTCATAGGACGTAAGCGTTCCTGTAAATTCCTTCTGTTTGTCGATCGCTTTATACAGGCGGATCTCCACATCTTTGCCGATGCTTCTTGCAAAATCTTTCTCTTTCTTCAGAGGACGTCCCAGTCCCGGAGAACTTACCTCCAGTATATAGCTGTCCTCGATGAAATCTTCCTTATCCAGCCATTCACCAAGCAGACGGCTGATTACCTCGCAGTCATCAACGGTAATACCGCCCTCTTTGTCAATGTAGCACCGCAGATACCAGACGCCGACCTCGCGGACATACTCCACATCAACCAGCTCAAACTGATGCTGCTCCAGAACCGGCGTGATCCACGCCTCTACCCGTGCTTCGTACTGCTCTCCCTTTGCCACACCCCCACCACCTTTCTATGAAATTAGAAAGAGTGGACTTTTTTGTCCACTCTTTCCAGTCAGTCTATTATGTTATCGTGCCTAGTATAACATGCTTTTTTCGGAAGTTCAAGAGGTATTTCCTATTGTTTCTCTTTATTTACCGAATACAGCCTCATAATCTGCTTTGAATTTCTCGATACCAGCATCAGTCAGCGGGTGTTTTACCATCTGCATCAGAACCTTGAACGGAACAGTTGCGATGTCAGCGCCAGCCTTCGCGCACTCGATGATGTGCATCGGATGTCTGGTGGAAGCACAGATAATCTCGGTGGAAATCTCCGGATAATTGTCAAAGATCTCTACGATATCGTAAATCAGGTCTGTACCGTTGGTGGAGATGTCATCCAGACGGCCTAAGAACGGAGAAACGTATGTAGCGCCTGCTCTTGCAGCCAGAAGTGCCTGGTTGGCAGTAAAGATCAGGGTTACATTGGTCTTGATGCCCTCAGCGGACAGAGCTTTCACAGCCTTTAAGCCCTCGGTAGTCATCGGGATTTTAACGACCATGTTCGGATGAATCTTAGCGATTTCACGACCCTCGGCGATCATATCCTCTGCCTTCACAGTCGTAGCCTTAACCTCACCGGAAATCGGTCCATCTACAATGCTGGTGATCTCTTTGATAACCTCATTAAAATCACGGCCTTCTTTTGCAATCAGAGACGGGTTTGTGGTAACGCCACAGATAATACCCATATCATTCGCTTCACGGATCTCATCAACATTCGCGGTATCAATAAAAAATTTCATTTCTCATATCCTCCTAATTTTTATAAGATAGATAGCCAGTATCTCCTATATCTACTATACATAAGTATACCATACTTGTCCCATCTATTTCCATACTTGAATCTATATTTTACAAATTGTTACTGTTCACGCATACGTGCCCAGTAACGGAATTTGCCGTGGCTTCGCATTTAAATACGGCAAATTCCTGCTGCCACCACGTTTTCTTACGGCACTTTTAGTTTCAAAAGTGCCTACCCGTGAACAGTAACTACAAATTCCCTTGTCCGTAATACGCCCCCGGGCCATGCTTCCGCAGATAATGCTTATCCTGCAGGCACTGCGGCGCTTCCTTCACATCCGGATTGATCATCTCGCAGCGCGCCGCCATCTTGGCAACCTCCTCGAGTACAACCGCGTTATGAACCGCCTCATGCGCATCCTTGCCCCAGGTAAACGGTCCATGGTTCTTGCAAAGCACACATGGCACCGCCATCGGGTCGAGCTTCCTCTCCTCAAACAAATCTGCAATCAGCACGCCTGTGTTCCACTCATAATTCTTTAATTCTTCCTCATTTAAGTTTCTCGCGCATGGAACGGAACCATAAATATAATCTGCATGGGTCGTTCCGTAGCACGGAATGTCGCGTCCCGCCTGCGCCCAGGAAGTCGCCCACGGGCTGTGCGTGTGAACCACGCCGCCGATCTTCGGAAAACGGTTATAAAGAATCAGGTGGGTTTTTGTATCAGAGGACGGATTCAGCGTTCCCTCAACGCGGTTTCCTTCCAGATCCATGACAACCATATCATCTGGCGTCAGTTTGTCATAGTCCACGCCAGACGGTTTGATGACAAACAGCCCCTTCTCGCGGTCAATCCCGGAAACATTGCCCCAGGTAAAGGTAACCAGACCGTATTTCGGAAGCAGCATATTAGCTTCGTATACTTCTTTTTTTAATTCTTCCAGCATCGATTAAAACCTTCCTTCTACGGCGCCTCTCTCGGCAGCCAGACCATTGATATAGCTTGTCATAAACGCATTGAAGCCCTCGACATCCTTTGCATCCGGCTCCATCGTCTCCGCCTTTGCATCTGCAAATACCTGCTCATTTAAGTAATCGGACAAGCTCTGTCCCGGCTTCTTATCCTTACGGTACGCCGCCAGAACCGCGATACCCCAGGCACCGCCCTCACCGGCTGTCTCCATAACGGATACCGGTACGTCAGCCGCTGCCGCCATGATACGCTGTCCAACGCCCTTCGTCTTGAAGAATCCGCCGTGGCCCATCAGTTTATCCAGCGTCACGTGCTCTTCCTTGAACAGAATGTCCAGACCATATTTCAGGGTTGCCAGGGAACTGTATAAGTGGGTACGCATGAAGTTTGCCAGTCCCAGCTTGCTGTCCGGACGGCGCATAAACAGCGGGCGTCCCTCCTCGAAGTCGGTGATCGGCTCGCCGGAGAGGTAGCAGTAGGACATCAGTCCGCCGCAGTCTTCATCGCCCTCAAGCGCCTTGCGGTACAGGGTTCCAAACAGGGTGTTGCGATCTGTTTTCTGACCCATCAGCTCATAGAACTCTTCAAACAGACCTACCCAGGCATTCAGATCGGAGGTACAGTTGTTGCAGTGAACCATGCCGACCAGATGACCGTCCGGCGTAGTTACCATGTCAATCTCCTGGTGAACCGTCTCCAGAGTCTTTTCCAGAACAACCATTGCAAATACGGAAGTTCCGGCAGATACGTTACCGGTGCGGACTGCCACACTATTGGTTGCAGTCATACCGGTTCCTGCATCGCCCTCTGGCGGGCACAGCGGAATGCCAGCTTCCAGATTGCCGCTCTCATCCAGCAGCTTCGCGCCTTCCTCAGTCAGCGTTCCCGCCTCATCGCCAGCGCTCAGGACCTCCGGCAGAAGGTCGCGCAGCTTCCACGGATATCCCTTTGGAACCATCATTTCTTCGAACTTATCCAGCATTTCAGCATCATACTGTCCGGTTGCCGGGTCGATCGGGAACATACCCGAAGCATCGCCGACGCCAAGTACCTGCTTACCGGTCAGTTTCCAATGTACATATCCGGCTAAGGTGGTCAGGAAATGCACGCGGGATACATGCTCCTCGCCGTTGATCACCGCCTGATACAGGTGTGCAATACTCCATCTCTGCGGGATATTGTAGTTAAACAGGTCCGTCAGGCGTCTTGCCGCCTCGGCGGTCATCGTATTTCTCCAGGTACGGAACGGAACGAGCAGTTTTCCGTCCGCATCAAATGCCATATAGCCGTGCATCATGGCGCTGACGCCCATCGCACCAACCTTTTTAAGCGTTAAACCGTATTGTTTCTTCACATCGGCAGCCAGATCCGCGTAGCAGTCCTTTAAGCCTTTCCAGATATCTTCCAGGGAATAGGTCCAGATACCATTTTCCAGACGGTTTTCCCACTCATAGCTCCCCTGCGCGATCGGCGCGGTCGTGCCGTCCGTCAAGACTGCCTTGATTCGGGTCGAACCAAATTCAATTCCGAGCGCTGTATTTCCGCTCTCTATGTCTTTCTTGATCTCTTCCGCACTGCGGCCCATATCCATCCTCCTCATTGTAGCAAAAAGCGCACCGCCGCCGGAATTTTCATCCCCTTGGCTGCGGCACGCCCCGTCATTCATAACTATTCTATTTTCACAGTTGTGGCAAAAACTTATGCAGTTACGTCTTTTTCAAAAATTTTTATCTTTCAAACGCCCTATTATTTCATAAAGAATTTCTGTAAATCAGCCTCTGTCGTATCTTCGCCGATTGTAATTAACTCGGTACCGGTCAGACGCGCGAACATAGCGATGTCATCTCTCGTCAGAGCGGTAGATACAACGGAGTGATGAGCGCCGCCTGCGTAGCACCATGCAGCCGTACCGATCTGGAAGTTCGGTTTATGACGGTACATAATTCTCGCTACCGGAAGTTTTGGCATCGGTTTCGGCTGTTTTACAAGCTCGATATCTGCACAGATGATGCGGAAATGATCGCCCATATCTACCATCGTTACCTGGATACCATCGCCGGTCACGCCGTCGAAAATCAGTCTTGCCGGATCTTCCTTGCCGCCGATCCCCAGCGGAATTACATCGATCTCCGGTTTGGTTGCTGCAAATGCCGGCGGAACCTCCAGCATATGGGAAGCTAACTCTAACTCCTGTCCCGGAGTCAGATCGTAGGTGTAATCCTCGATAAAGCCGGTTGCGCCCTCTTTGCCCTCGGACATCTTCATCAGGACTGCAGACAGAGCGGAAATCTTGTAATCCCCCTCCGGACCAAAGCCGATGCCTTTGCCCATCAGGTTCTGTGCTGCGATACCCGGAAGCTGCTTTAAGCCGTGCAGATCCTGGAAGGTGTCTGCAAATGCACCGATTCCGTTCGTGGAGAGGAATTTCTCCAGGCCCACTTCGTATTTAGCCTGCTCGCGGACAGAATCAATGCGGTCGGTCTTCATTGTATACTTATCGGTATACTCTTTCATCTTCGCATCGATCTCTTCCTCGGTTACCTGGTTGATGATGTCAACCAGATCGCCCAGTGCATAGTAGTTGCACTCCCAGCCGTATTTGATCTGGCTCTCTACGCGGTCGCCGTCGGTAACCGCTACCTCGCGCATATTGTTGCCGAAGGAAGCTACCTTTAAGGACTTAGAGTAGGAGATAGCCTTTGCAACGGATGCAAACTGGCGGATCTTTGCTACCACATCGTCATGTTTGTAATATCCAGCTACAACCTCATGCGGAATACCCATTCTGGCAACGATGAAGCCGTACTCACGGTCGCCATGTGCGGACTGGTTCAGGTTCATGAAATCCATGTCGATCTCATCATACGGAAGTTTCTCATTTGCCTGTGTATGTAAATGAAGCAGCGGTTTTCTTAATTCCTGCAGACCTTTGATCCACATTTTTGCAGGGGAGAAGGTGTGCATCCATGTGATAACGCCGACACAGTCATCATCATTCGAAGCTTTCCGCATATCCTGAATACAGATTTCAGAAGTCTCTACGGTTGGAAGAAGTTCGATCTCTGCCAGATCGCCCACTTTTTCGTTTAAGAATGCAACCATCTGACGGCTGTCTTCTGCAACCTGTTTCAGGCATTCCTCTCCGTATAAGTCCTGGGAACCCACAATAAAGTATAACTTTTTCATTTTAATCTGCCTCCTTGTCATTTTCAATGTATATCCCGAACCGAATTTCCGTTGTTAAACATCACTGGAAACCGGTACGAATACTTCTTTTCCTGCCAGTCCGGATCCTCTATCATCCGCAGAAGATTACGCGCTGTCAGCCGCCCAAGATTGTACTTGGGATGAATCACGGACAGGATCGTGAGATCCCCCTCCTGCGCCGGTCCGGCATCATCAAACGATACCAGGGAAATATCTTCCGGCACACGCAGCCCACGGTCCTTTAAAAAATCCATATAGCTGCCTGCCACCTCGTCGTTGTAGAGGATCATCGCGGTACAGTCCTTCGTCCGGCGGTACATCCGCTGGAGTCCCTTTTTGCTTAATTTCTCTTCCATATCCCGGGTCGAATACCAGCGGATCCAGTCCTCCTGGAAATCGATCCCGAAATCCGACAGGCACTCAATAAAGCCGCGGTAACGCTCGATCCCCTGCCAGTCATCGTATTTGAAAATACCGCCGATCCGGGTATGTCCGTTCTGTATCAGAATCCGCGTCAGCTCATAGCCCGCGCGCGCATCCGACATCTCCACGCTGTCAAACGTCTCATTCTGGTAATGATTGTGAATAAACAGCGTCGGAATATTTCTCCGCCGTATCTCCTTGTAAAGCCGCAGATTCGGATTCGGGAAACTGGAACGCGTCCCCTCGATGATGAGTCCGGACACATTGCGCCCCAGCATCCCCTTGAGATACAGAGCCTCGTCATTTAAGCGGTTGCGCGTGACTGAAACGCTGATCTCATAGCCTTCCTCCCGCAGGACGGACTCGATTCCCTCATACACCTGCGGAAACAGGTAATCTGAAAAATAACTGAGAATCAGTCCGATGCGGGGACGTTCTTCCTTATTCTTCTCCGGCGCGTAGGAAACGTAAGTGCCGCTTCCCTTGACCCGGGCAATCAGCCCGTCCTGCTCCAGGCGGTCGAGCGCGTTGCGGACCGTCTGGCGGGAGTATCCAAATTTATTCTGGAGCATGTGCTCGGACGGAAACTTGTCCATATTCCGGAGCACCCCGCTCATAATCAGCGTCCGACCCCAGTTGTAGAGCTTCTGATATTTAAGTCCATCCTGATTCCGGCTGCTGTTCTCCCTCATACTGTAACCTCCAGATGTCGCTTTCGTCTGTCCTATTTGATAACCTGCAGGGACTGTCGGTCTGCGAATACAGCTACGAATATCAGGAATACAACACCCTGGATGAGCTGCATCATCTGTGTGGTAAAGCCCATCATCGTCAGACCACTGTTCAGGACGATGTACAGAAGAGAACCAACGATGATATTCTCAAAACGTACCTTCGCACCACCGGAAATCGGCATACCGCCCAGTACCAGTGCAATCAGGATCTGGGTCTCAAGCTGGTTACCACCGGAAGAAGTAACCGAACCAACCTTGATAACATTGATAAATGCGGCAAATCCTGTGATCGCACCTGCCAGTGTGTAGATAAGGAACTTCATGCGGTCGGTACGGATGCCGGAGAACATCGCTGCTTTCTCACCTGCTCCGATCGCCTTTAAATAAGTACCAAACTTGGTAAAGCGGAATAAAATAAATCCGATAATCAGGACCGCCAACGTACAAGCCAGCTTTAATTCAGTGCTGTCGAAGTTGATTAACATCGCAGAGCCGGCTACCGGCGCGTTGGTCGTCAGATATTTGATAAATCCACGGAATAAGAACATCGTACAAATCGTAACGATGAAGGATTTAATCTTGCGGTATACATAGAAGTAACCGTTGATGGCGCCGATCGCTGCACCAACCGCGATACCTGCCACAATCGCCAGTGGAATGCTGGTCTTGGAAACCATGCAGACAACAATCGATGCAATACCAAGAATGGAACCCTGGGAGAAATCCAGACCGCCCATCGTCATGATAAAGAATACGCCGGTTGCCGAAATCATGGTGACATACACCTGGGAAAGTACCAGAGGAAGGTTATTCATCATCCGGAAATTCGTCAGGGCATTGAACATAAGAAAGATGATAATCAGTCCCGCAATCGGCAGAAGCGAACGGATCATCGTCATTTTTGATAACTTTTTGAGCTGCTGCTCTTTATTTTCCGTACTTGTCTTAACTTGATTCTCCATTGCATCCTCCTTATACCATCATCGTGATCAGGCTGTTCTCATCCATCGCCTCATCACGTTCCAGCTCACCGCTGATCTTGCCGTCCTTCATGATAATGATGCGGTCGCACATACCAATCAGCTCCATCAGCTCCTCGGAAATCATGATAATCGATTTTCCGTTCTTTCTCATCTGGTTCATTAACTGGTAAATGTCCTGTTTAACCTTGATATCAATACCACGGGTCGGACTGTCGAGAACGACAATATCGGAATCTTTTCCAATCCATCTTGCCAGAACGACCTTCTGCTTATTACCACCAGAAAGCTCCGAAACGAACTGGTTTACGTTTACCATCTTAACGGACATCTGTTTTGCAAACTGGTTGGAAAATTCTCTTAATTTCTTATCGCTCAACAGGTGAAGCTTGTTTGCCAGCGAATCCAGGGACGGCAGGCAGATGTTGTCGCCGATGCTCTGGTTTAAAACGACTGACTCATTATCACGATCCTTCGATGTATACGCGATGCTGTGCTTGATCGCGCCCGGGATATCGTTGATCTGCGTTCCGTCTGCCAGCTGTACCGTACCGGTTCTGTCATAGGAAGCGCCAAAGATTGCTTTGCCGATCTCATGCATACCGGACTCGGACAGACCGCCAAAGCCAAGGATCTCGCCCTTGTGAAGATCAAAGCTGACATCCTCGATGAGTCCCGGAACCGTCACGTTCTTAACAGAAAGAACGACTTCATCTGATACTTTCTCGCCGTAATCCGCACGGTAATAATCACCTGTTACCTCACGGCCTACCATCAGACGTTTCAGATCGTCCTCGGTCACATCCTTGCTCTTGACGGTATCAATGTAAACGCCGTCGCGCAGGATCGTGATGGTATCTGACTTCTCCAGAATCTCCGGAAGGTCATGGGAGATAAAGATAACCGTGTTGCCGCTCTCACGGATGCGGTTCATGTGTTTGTAAAGTTCTTCACGGCCTTCCTGGGAAAGTGCCGTGGTCGTCTCATCGATGACAACAATCTTCGGATTGAAGTAGGTTGCCTTTACGATCTCGACCAGCTTCCGATCCTCGAAATTGTAGTTGTCGATGATGTCTGCCGCCTTGATGCGCTCGAAGCCGTACTGTTTCAGAAGCTCCGTCGCCTTTTTATTCATGGCATTTGTATTTTTAATTCCCATATGTACGAACTGATCTTCGTGTCCCAGGAATATATTTTCCGCTACTGTAAGTCCCGACAGGGTTCCTAACTCCTGTACGATAATAGAAACACCCTCGTTGTTGGCTTCTACCTGATTCTTCGGATGAATCTCTTTCCCATCCAGAATGAAGGTACCGCTTCCGATACTGTAGATGCCGGTCAGCATGTTGGTCAGCGTCGATTTACCGGAACCATTCTCTCCGATCAGCGCGTGAACCTCGCCTTTATTGACATTAAAAGACACATTCTGAACTGCCTTCGTGATACCGAAGGACTTGCAAAGATTTTTTACCTGTAATCTTACCTCGCTCATTGCATTTCCTCCCTCGATTTACTTGACAATCTCGCCTTTTTCTGCTTTTGTGGTCAGCGTGATGATAATTAACAGTGCCAGACCTGTAATAACGTCCTGGATCGCTGTCGGTGCACCCATCGCGATGAAACCAAAGAAAATAATGTTGATAACAAACTCGCCGATGACGATCGCCTGCAGCGGCATGCCATATTTCTTAAACGCCAGACCGAAGAAGCATCCCATCGTCGGAACGAAGTTACGGCTCATCGACGCCATACCGGTTACCGCTACCATGGAGGAACCGTAGCTGATCGTTAAAATCGCCATAACGCCTAAAAATGCGCCGCTTAAGATAAATGCAAGTACTTTGTACTTATTAACATTGATACCCATGTTTTTCGCTACGAACTCGTTGCTGCCGATCGCATATGTATACGTACCAATCTTTGTATAATTTAAGAAAATGTAAGCTGCCACACATGCCAGAAGTGCCAGAATAATGTTCCATGGCATCTGTCCGAATGCACGGAGGTTGGACGGAAGCGTCTGCTCCACGCCGCCTGCGATGTAGTTGGCAACCGACTCATAGATAAGAGCCAGACCCGTCGTTACAATCATGGACGGGATACGGAGTTTTACATAAAAAATACCGTTTAAAAGTCCGACAATGGTACCAGTCAGCACGCTGCCGATGATAAGACCGGCATATCCCATGCCGAAACGAGAGGCAAATACACAGCCTACAATCGCTGAAAGCATGATGTTCGCGCCGATGGAGAAATCGAACATACCCATAACCATAACAAAGTAAAAACCAACAGCGCCAACCGTCGCGATCAGGCTGGCCTGAAAATAACTCAGCATATTGGCCGGAGAACCAAAATTGCCCGGCGTCAGAACTTTAAAAATCGCCCAGGAAAGCACTACCAGGCCTACCAGGATGATATAACCCTTGGCAGTTCCCGAAAGTTTTTTCTTTCCGGTTGTTTCAACAACAGAAGAACCCATATTTTATACCTCATTCATAACTGCTCAGTCTCTTTTTTCTTTTAAAGAAAAGACCGGCATCGCGCCGTGCGATACCGGCCTTTTCTATTACATTCAGCCTCTTAAAATTCTATAATTTGAATCCGTTTCTGAATTAATTAGTTGCCTGCTCTCTGTGCAGCATCCTCAATGGAGATACCAGCTGCAGTTGCTTTCAGGTCATCCAGGCTAAGCTTGGACATAGCTACCAGTTCCTCATCGGTGTATGGAAGCTGATCTACGAAGTACTGCTCATATGCTTTGTAGTCGTCCGGAGAAGATACATACAGATACGGGAACGGAACATCCTCGAAGCTGCCCTCGATACCTGTGTAGTTACCCTTGATTGCGTTGTAAACCATCATGAAAGCGATAAGCGGATCGCAGTAATGTCCGCCAGACTCACCAGCCATGGAACCATTCTCAAGTCTCTCTCCCAGATCCGGAAGGAAGTCTGTGGAAACGATGTCGATATCCTGAGTCTTGCCTGCACGCTCAACTGCTGCGATAGCGCCCTGAAGCGGGTCACCGCCGCCGCCTGCCGGAATCAGTGCATCCAGAGTCGGATCTGCGGACATCAGAGCCTCTGCTGCCTTGGAACCACCCTCAGAAGAAGTACCTGCGTACTGCGGCTCAGAAAGCTTCGCCTGATCATCCGGATGCTCTGCATTCCATTTCTCAACACCAGCTTTGTAGCCTTCCCATCTGCCAAGCCAGGTAGCGTCGCCCTGCTCCCAGCCGATCAGACCGATGTTTCTGTCGCCCTTATCCAGAAGAATCTGAACTAATTTCTCGCCGTTCTCCGGCTCGTTCTCATGAACAGCACCGATGTAGTACGGTGATGCAGTTGCTAAATCATAGATATCCTTGCTGTTCTCCTGGCTGATAACACGGAAGAACTGTGCCAGATATACTTTATTGTCATTACATGTCTTGATAGCGGATGTCATCTCTGTATCAGAAGAGTTGCAGATGATGATACCCTGGCATCCTGCTGCAGCTAACTGCTCTACGGATGCGGTAACCTTCTCCGATACATGACCCTGGTCAACGTACTGAACCTGAACACCCAGAGCCTTTGCTGCCTCATCGATGATCAGCTTACACTGGGAACCAAGTACATCGGTGGAGGACCAGATGGAAACACCGATCTTGATGTCTTTGTTGTCGATCGTCGAAGCTGCTGCCTCGCTTCCTTCTGCAGAAGCATCTGCTGCCTGTGTCGCATTTGCTGCTCCAGAGCCGCCGCATGCGGTCATGCTCACTGCCATCGCTGCTGCGGTCACGGATGCAGCGGCACGTTTGAACATTTTTTTCATTCTAACTACCTCCCATAAACTTTTCTTTGCAGGCGGCACCCCCTGCCGCGCTGCTTTGTTGCTTTTCACAACTTTTTTGTAGTTTTATTATAGCAATCCGGGACAAATTGTGCAAGTGAATACAGGATCATTTTTTCATAAAGTTGTATTTTATTTTGTAGATTGTTATAAATTTCACGCCTCATTTTGACATTCTTTTATCAGAAATACAAATGATGCATAAATTAAAGCGGTTGATTTCGCTCAAAATTTATGCATCATGTATAAGTTTGCTAATTTTCTCTCGAATCATGTCGAACTAAGAAAATACAACTTTATATTGTTTCTGATATGTACTGTACTTTTTTCAGATGTCTCCTCCCTCTTTGCAGGAATATTCCCGTCACTTTGACTGTTCTATCTTGATGCTGTCATACCAGACATCCATGACAGTTTGTTTGTCTCTGGAAGAGGATTTCTACTTTTTCTTCTTTACCATCGCAAGAATCGACTGAAGCACGATAAAGAAGCATAAGAGTGCCGCGATCGTGATACGGGTCCACCAGGAAGAAAGGGTTCCCTGGAAAGTGATAAATGCCTCGATCGTCGCCTTGATGAGGACGCCAAACAAAGTTCCAAATACATTGCCGACACCGCCGGTTAAGAGCGTGCCGCCGATAACAGAGGAAGCGATCGCATCCATCTCGAAGCCCTTTGCCTGCTCAACGAAGCCGCCCAGCGTATTCAGACAGAACAGGATGCTGCCGACACCGCAAAGGAAACCGTCCAGGATATAAGCTTTCAGCTTTACCCGGCGTACATTCAAGCCCATCATCAGCGCTGACTGCTCATTGCCGCCGATCGCGTAGATACTGCGTCCGAATTTCGTATATTTCAGCATAATAAATGCCAGAACCAGAAGCACCAGCGCAATCACAACCGTCGGATAGATATACGGATAAATCATCACGCCTTTTTTGTTGAGATAGCCGCCGAACGGAATGTAAAGTTTCATCTTCGCCCATGCCATGAAAGTTTCATTCGTAATACTGATCATGTCCTTGGAAATGATCGCGGTCATGCCGCGGGCAAAGAACATACCCGCCAGGGTAACAATAAATGGCTGGATATCCATGTAAGCAACCAGGAATCCCTGTACCAGACCAAAGACAATCCCGGTCACCAGCACGATGAGAACCGCCGGAACCGCACCGATACCGCCTTTTTCCATCATCCATGCCAGCATCATACAGCCCATCGCCACGAAGGAACCGACGCTGATATCGATACCGCCGGTGATCATGACGATCGTCATGCCGATACCGATGACAATCAGACCCGCATTGGAAATAAAGAGGTTTAAGAAGTTCTGTGTCTTGGCAAAGCCCTGTGCGTTAAAGAGCACGCAGCCGATCGCGTACATCACGAAGAACAGCAGGATCGTGACAAGAAGCAGGAACGTGTTCTGATTTAATTTCTTCTTTTCTTTCATGATTTATGCCGCCTCCTTTCCTGCCGCGCTCAGTTCTTTTTTCTGTGCCAGGGATTTTCTCCATCTAGCAAATCCCGGAGACTGGAGTGCTACGATGATGACAACCACGATCGCCTTGTAAACCGGAACCTGATCCGAGGATACGTGCATCGCATACAGGGTGGTCGTCAGCGCCTGAATCGTATACGCGCCGATGACAGAACCTGCCAGCGAGAATTTACCGCCGCCGAGGGAGTTTCCGCCGATGGCAACTGCCAGAATCGCATCCAGCTCCATATTAAGACCGATGTTATTCGCATCCGCCGAGTAGATGCGGCTGGAAGCAATCAGACCTGAAAGACCGGAGCAGAGCCCACAGTACGCATAAGTAAGGAAAATAATCATGACCGACTTGATGCCGACGAGCTGGGACGCACGCTTATTGATACCGACCGACTGGATGTACATACCCAGTGCCGTTTTCTTCAAGAGTAATGAAGTCAGCGCCACAACGACGACCGCCACGATAAACGGGGTCGGAACCGGGAATCCCGGAAGGGAAGCGCCCAGGGTACGGTAGCTGTCCACGCGCACGTATGTGATCTGTCCATCCGTGATCAGCTGGGCGATACCGCGCCCGGCGGTAAACATGATAAGAGTCGCTACCATCGGCTGGATGTTTAACTTTGCAACCAGAAAACCGTTGAAGCAGCCAATCGCCGCGCCGACGATGAGCGCCGCCAGGAAGCCGAGAATCAACGGATTGGCATATGCAGTTGCTGCGCGCTCGCCGCCGGTTAAGAGGTTGCAGCAGACTGCCGCACTGACCGCCATGATCGCGCCGACGGAAATATCCGTTCCAGCAGAGGACGATACGACAAGCGTCATGCCGACTGCCAGAATCACCAGCTCTGACGCACGGTTGATGATATCGATTAAGTATCCGTAGAGAACGCCGTTCCGCACCTCGATCGCGAAGAAGTTCGGCGTCGTGACGATATTTACCAGCAATACCAGCGCAAGGCAGAAAATCGGGAGAAACAGCCTCTGCGAGGTAATTTTTTTGAACGTCATATTTTTCATAGCTACTGTCCTCCTGCAATGGTTGACATAATGTTGGACTGGTTCATCTCATCCTCGGAAAGTTCTCCTACCTTTGCACCATCGCGCATAACGACCATGCGGTCGCAGGTACGGAGCATCTCCTCGATCTCGGAAGAAATAAACACGACTGCCATGCCCTGTTCTGCCAGTTTTACGACCAGTTTCTGAATCTCTGTCTTGGTTCCGACGTCGATACCACGGGTCGGCTCGTCCAGAATCAGAAAATCCGGGTTTGTCAGAAGCCAGCGTCCGATGATTACCTTCTGCTGGTTGCCGCCGGAGAGTGATTTGATCGGTGTCTCACGGCTGGCGGTCTTAATCTGCAGCATATCAATATACTTATCGGTAAATTCTTCCTGCTGCTTGCGGCTGAGCAGGTGGAACATACCGCGTTTTGCCTGAAGTGCCATGATCAGGTTCTCACGCACGGACAGATCCGCGATGATACCCTCGTTTTTCCGATCCTCCGGCAGATATGCCATGCCGGCATTCATCGAAGTCAGCGGGTGGCGTGCCGCGATCGGTCTGCCCTTGACGCTCAGCTCGCCCTCATCCGGTTTTTCCGCTCCATAGAGGACACGGACCGTCTCAGAACGTCCTGAACCCAGAAGCCCGGTAAATCCGACGACTTCACCCTTGTGAATCACCAGATCAAACGGCTTTATGTATCCTTTCTTTCCGAGTCCCACCGCCTTGATGACGATGTCCTCTTCGCCGTGTTTCTCCTCACTCTTGGAAGCCTTGATCGCTGCCAGATCATCGAAATCCTTTCCCATCATCTTGGCAACCAGCTGGACTCTCGGAAGCTCCGCCGTCGTAAATTGTCCTACCAGCTGCCCATTCCGAAGAACGGTGATCTTATCGCAGACTGCATACACCTGCTCCAGGAAATGGGTAACGAATATGATGCCGACGCCTTCGGATTTCAGGCGGCGCATCAGATTAAAGAGCTTTTCTACCTCCCCATCATCGAGGGAGGAGGTCGGCTCATCAAGAATCAATACCTTTGCCGACATATCGACTGCACGGGCGATCGCTACCATCTGCTGAATTGCAATCGAATAATTGTCGATCGTCTGTGTTACATCTGCATGTATGTCAAGGTCCTGCAGCAGTTTGCTGGCCTTTTTATTCATTGTTTTCCAGTCAATCAATCCGCCTTTTCGCGGTTCGCGTCCGATAAACAGATTCTCTGCAACCGTCAGATTCGGACAGAGATTGACTTCCTGATACACGGTGCTGATGCCCCGGTTCTGTGCTTCCTGCGGGCTGCGGTTGATGATCGCATGATCGCAGCCGTCTATCATGATTTCCCCTGTTTCAAACTCCTCTACACCCGTCAGGACTTTGATCAGCGTGGATTTTCCTGCGCCATTTTCCCCCATCAGGGCATGAATTTCGCCTTTTTTTAAGGTAAAATCCACATTCTGCAGAGCTTTTACACCCGGGAATGTCTTATAAATATGCCTCATCTCAAGAACGGAATCCTTTTCCATAAAAGCTTTGCCTCCTTATTTTTTGAAAAAGAAAGCGCAGGGACGGAAACCTAAGCCTCCAGCCCCGCGCCTCCTGATTGCCAAGTGCCTGCCGTCCGCCGAAACCTCCGGTCTGACACTCATTTACTTACGGTCAAAAGCGATTGCCTGTCCGATTATTTACATTTAAAAATACCATTCAAAATCGAATTAGTAAGCTCTTGTCTTTAAGATTTCTTCCAGATCCATGCTTGTATCGAAGTATGCTTCGTCTACGTACTGAATCTTCTCAACCTCTTCGCCTTTTTCCAGCTTCTGGATGATTTCAGCTACACGCGGACCATGAAGCGGGTTGCACTCGAAGGTTGCGTTTAAGTCGCCAGCGATCATGGACTCGAAAGCTGCCTTTACAGAGTCAAAACTTACAACGATGATGTCGCCCTCCGGACCACAGGTCTTGCCTGCTGCCTTGATAGCATCGATGGCACCAAATGCCTCGTTATCATTCTCACAGATAACAACGTCGATGTCATCATAGCTCTTTAAGAAGGACTCCATAACTTCCTGTCCTTTTGCCTGTGTGAACTCACCAGACTGTCTGTCAAGCATCTTCCAGTTGGAGTGCTCTGCTAACTTGTTGTCCATACCTTCTGTACGTCCAACCTGTGCGGATGCGCCGATGGTACCCTGAATAGTAACCATGTTGATCTCTTCGTCACCGCGTCCCTGTTTCTCTAAGTAATCAGCCAGCCAGTCACCACAGGTCTCGCCTTCTTTTACGAAGTTTCCGCCTACCCACGCCTCATACAGGCTGTCATCGGAAAGCTGCATCTGACGGTCAGAAAGGATAACCGGGATACCAGCCTCTTTTGCTTCTTCCAGAACGGTCTCCCAGCCAGTCTCAACAACCGGAGCAACTACGATGTAGTCAACACCCTGCTGGATGAAAGAACGGATTGCCTTAATCTGATTTTCCTGTTTCTGCTGTGCATCGTCGAAAATCAGTTTGTAACCATTTTCCTCAGTAAATGTAGATTTGAAAGATTCGGTGTTGGCTGTTCTCCAGTCAGACTCAGCACCAACCTGTGCATAACCTACGGTAATCAGATCGCCGTCTGCTGCCGCTTCTTTCTCTTCGCCCTCTTCTGCTGCCTCTGTATCAGCCGGAGCTGCTGCCTCCGTCTCTTTCTCAGCCGGATTGCTTGTACAAGCGGTCATGGATAACGCCATTGCTGCTGCTAAAGCTGCGGACACTAATCTTTTTCTCATACTGTTTCCTCCTTATAAGACCCAATATATTTGTTTTTGCATATTTATTATAACAAAGCACCCCGCATCATGGATACGGGGCATCTTTGGAAAAAGGTATATTATTTTTTTGCGATGTATGTCGTTTTCTGTGTTTTTCCGGGTATGTCTTTAAAAAATTACAATTTTTTTTGAAAAAGTTATGATTTTTTTTGATTTCCCAAATAAACCTTAAAGCAGGTGCCGATATTCTTTTCAGATTCAACCAGGATCTCAGCCTGATCGCCATAATACATCTGAATCCGCTGTGCCACATTATGTAACCCAAATCCGCCGCTGCCGATCGGGGCAAGTTCCTCTTCCGGCTCCAGTGTCAGCTTGGCGCGCACGGCGGCAAGCTCCGCCTCATCCATGCCAATCCCATCGTCCTCCACCTCAAAGACAAGCCCATTCCGATCCTCATAGCCGCGGAGCACAATGCATCCGCCGCCGCGCTTATTTTTGATGCCGTAGTAGAGGGCATTTTCCACCAGCGGCTGCAGCAGCATTTTCAGCACAATCCGGTGCCGGATGGACGGCTCGATCTCGATCGAATAGTCGAGAATGTCCTCGTACCGGATCTTCTGAATCTTTAAATAGCTCCGGATGTGTGATTCTTCCTCCTCGATCGTGATGAAATCGCGCCCGCCCGATAAAACCGTGCGAAAAAAGTCGCTTAAATCCGTCGTCATCTCCACGACCTGGCGGTTGTTGCCGCCCTCTGCCATCCATACGATCGAATCAAGTGTATTATAGAGGAAATGGGGACTGATCTGCTCCTGGTGGAGACGCAGCTCCAGCTCCCGCAGGTTCTTCTGCTCCTGCCTCGTCTTATCAAGCAGCCGCCGGATGCGGTCGCTCATCTGGTTAAACGCCCGTGCCAGCACGTTGATCTCTTCCAGTCCGCCCGTTCTCGCCCTCGCATTCAGGTTCCCGCGGCCGAGCTGTTCTGCCGTCCTCTGTAACTGCTGCAGCGGTTCCGTGATGGATTTCGTGATCGTGACTGCCAGAAACATACCGATCACCAGCACCACCAGAAGAAGCGCCAGATAGCTCTGCATCTGATCCGCCATCTGCACCTTCAGCTCTTTCTGAAGCTGCTCCATGTTGATCATCTCATAATAGGTATACTGCGTGATGTAATCCTGAATCATCGAGCACAGACCCTGGATGTCATTCTCCCAGATATTGACATTTTCATCGTAATATCCACCGGCGGCGGCATTTTCAATCATTTTATCCACTGCCCGCTCCAGGGAATCCAGACAGGAGAGGATACCTCTTATCTTGATATCACAGTCCGACCCCGGTTCCCGCTCGATCGTCGTTCCGAACGCCTGTCTCGCCGACGCAATCAGGCTGTGGGGATTCTTGACCACCGTCGCATACTTTGTCTCGCCTTCGACAATATCTCCATTTTCGAACTGTTCCGCGTCGATCAGCCCGATCATAACACGGTACATCGAATACTCCATATCCGATTTGAACTTTATGTTGTACTCATTCGCCGTCTTTAGATTCGCCAGAATCGCGTCATAGGAAGCAGAATAGGAGGCGATCATCTTCTGGAACCCGAGCGCCATGCCTGTTAATGGAATGGCAATCACGAAGAGGAGAAGGATCAGACGGGCACGAAGAGAAAGAGGACGATATGGACGGGCAGCGGATAACGAATCAACGCCCGGATCCTGATTTTTATTCAAATCTGCCATCTCTTCTGTTTTTCCAATCTGCCCCTGCTCCACTCCCATATCTTTCCTCCCTTTTTGAACATCTTACTCCTGCCGCGTCTGGCTCGCCTTATACTCTTTCGGCGACTGCCCCATCGCTTTCTTGAACGCCGAGCTGAAATAGTGTGAATCGTTGTATCCCACCTGCTCTCCTATCTCGGAAGTCCGGTAGGAGGTACATTTCAAGAGCTCACATGCCCGTTCCATCCGCACCTGCGTCAGATACTCCACAAAGGACTGTCCCGTCTCCTGCTTGAAAATCGAGCTGAAATAGCTCGGACTGACGCCAATATGCACGGCAATCCGGTTCAGTGACAGGTCGCTCTGGCTGAAATTTGCCCGGATATATTCCTTTGCATCCCGGATCACGCTGCCATAACGGTCGTTCGACGCCCGGTCACGCGCCTGCAGGGCAGCCGTAAACTCCTCGATCAGATAGGCTTTCGTCATCTCCACGCTCTCGATCACCTTCGGAACCCGTTTTATGTCAACCACACTTTCCGGAACCTCCGGCGGCTCCGCTTTCAATTTCTTCAAAAACTCCTGCACACAGTAAAAAATATCCATCGTCATATACTGACGCAGCAAGAGCGATTTGTAATTATGTTCACCGATCGCTGCGAAATACTCCTCGACAAACGGACTGCACTCTTCGACTGAGCCGAGCTTTAAAAAATCGTTGATGAGCTTCCGGTCAACACCGCTGTAATCCGTTTTATCCAGAAATTCCGTATATTTTTCGTAGCTGACAAAATACCGCTCCAGAAGCCTCGATTTTTCCCGTTCTTCCCGGATCTCGTCCGCCGCCTTTTTCAACGCGTCGATGAGTCCCGCCGAGGATACCGGTTTCAGCAGATAATCGCTGATTCCTATCTTGATCGCCTCTTTTGCATATTCAAATTCATTGTAGCCGCTGAGCACGATGATCCGCGTGCGCGGAAGCGCCTTTTTCACCAGACGGCTCAGCTCCAGCCCGTCCATAAACGGCATCTTGATATCCGTTACCAGAATATCCGGCTGTGCCTTCAATATCAGCGGATACGCATACTCGCCGTCGCCCGCCTCCCCCGCAAATTCAAATCCGTGGCTCGCCCAGTCAATATTATCCCGTATACCGTGCCGGATGATCGCCTCATCCTCTACCAGAAACACCTTTACCATGGTTTTCCCCCCTGGACTCCATTTTTCTCTGTCCTTTTTATCCATTTGCCCGAATACACCCGTTTTTCATTTCCGTCCACACGCCATTTTGCCGGCTGAAAATATTCACGCCTTACTTCTTCTCACTCACTTCATACAAATCACTCCGCCGGTTTTCCAGCGACGGAATCTGCTTCCGTATCTTATCCAGATAATCTAAATCAATCTCCGCATAGGTGATCCCCGGTGCATCCTTTGACCGTGCAATCACCGTTCCCCACGGATCTGCCACCAGGCTGTTTCCGTATGCCGCATACGCCGGTTTCTGTCCAATCTGTCCCGGTGCCACGATGTAACAGCCGTTCTCGATCGCCCGCGCCCGCAGAAGAACCTCCCAGTGATCCTTTCCCGTCGGCATCGTAAAGCTCGCTGGAACAAAGATAATCTGCGCCCCACGAAGCGCCATGAGCCGGTAAATCTCCGGAAAACGCACATCATAGCAGATCGACATTCCAAAAACGCCCAGCTCCGTCTCCACCGTCACAATCGAATCGCCCGGTTTGACCCGGTCCGACTCCCGGTACGGCGTGCCGTCCGCCAGCGTGATGTCAAACATATGCAATTTGCTGTATGTCGCCAGAATCTTCCCCTCCGGCGAAATCAGCACACTCGTATTTGCCGATCGTCTTTCCCCCGGAAGTGCCTGCGTGATACTGCCCCCGTGAATATAGACGCCGTGTTCCTTCGCTTTCGCGCAGAGGCGCTCGGTCGTGTACCCCGGAATTTCCTCGCGTCCGCCGCCTTCACCGATATTTTTGCCGATCAGATTCATCACCTCCGGGAAACAGATAAGCTTCGCCCCTTTTGCCGCCGCCTCGTCAATCCAGGCGCATGCCGTCTCCAGATTCTTTCCTTTATCATTCTGTGTATCCATCTGCATCAATGCCACTGTATATCTGCGTATCATAAATACCCCCTGTATCCTGTCTATAAGCGCTTTTCTCTCCACAATTACCTATATTTTATTATAGCATCTCTTTTCCACACGGGTCAACCAATGCAAGGCGCTTCTCACACAACCTGTAACCCGGCTTTTCATTTCTGCATATTTTAAAGTAAGAATGTTTCAAGGAGCGTAACTGTCCCACTGATACACAGTTACCCAGGTATTTGCTTATGCCGCCCATTCTGGAAGTTTCCGGGCTTTCCTACTCCTACCACACGATATCCGGAGAAACGAAAGCCCTTTCTGATATATCATTTCAGGTAGAAACCGGCGAATTTATCGCCATTGTCGGACCGTCCGGCTGTGGAAAATCCACGCTGCTCTCCTTAATCAGCGGGCTCCTGCCGCCGGAAGAAGGTTCCATTCTTATAAATGGGGTTCCACTCTTAAAAAGCCAGTGCCGCATCGGTTATATGCTGCAAAGCGACCAGCTTTTCGAGTGGAGGACGATCATCCAGAATGCTGCCCTCGGGCTGGAAATCCAGAAAAAAATGGATCATGCCGCGGAAGACCGCCTCCACCGGCTCTTAAAACTCTACGGACTGGAACAATTTGAGCATTCCCGCCCCTCCGAACTATCCGGTGGAATGCGCCAGCGCGCCGCCCTGATCCGGACACTGGCGCTGGAACCGGAGCTTCTGCTTCTCGACGAACCATTTTCGGCGCTCGATTATCAGACACGCTTAACCGTCTGCGACGATATCAGCACCATCATCCGGGAGAGCCGCAAAACAGCGATTCTGATCACCCACGACCTCTCCGAAGCCGTGAGTGCCGCCGACCGCATCCTGGTTCTGACTAAACGCCCCGGAACCATCTGCCGCATCCTGCCGGTTACCTTCCCGCTGTCCGCTAACCGACCGCTGGAACGCCGGAATGATCCGGCTTTTTCTCTTTATTTCAATGAACTATGGAAGACACTGCAAGGGGAGGGCAAAAAGTATGAAATGTAAGAAAGAATCCACCGCCCAGAAAGCCTACCTCCGCCGCCAGCTCCATCGGCGCCGTCTGGTTCTCTTCTGCCGGATTTTCTTATTCGTTTTCTTTTTAATATGCTGGGAAATGAGCGCCCGACTGGGGCTCATCGACGCGTTTATTTTTAGTTCCCCGTCACGCACCGTGCGCTGTTTCCTGCGGATGATGCAGGACAAAAGCATCCTCATCCACACCGGCGTGACGCTCTATGAAACGCTGATCAGCTTTACACTGGTCATCCTCTGCGGGCTGATCGGCGCGGTTCTCCTCTGGTCGAGCCGGAATCTTTCAGAGATTCTGGAGCCGTATCTCGTCATGCTCAACAGTCTGCCAAAATCCGCCCTCGCCCCGATTCTCATCGTCTGGCTTGGGAGCAACATCCGCACGATCATCGTTGCCTCCATCTCGGTTGCTGTCTTCGGCTCGATCCTGACACTCCACAACGGATTTTCCTCGATGGATCCCGACCAGATCAAATTAATCCGGTCCCTCGGAGGAAACCGGATTCATATTTTAACCAAAGTCCTGCTGCCAGGCTCAATCCCGCTGATTCTCGCCAACATGAAGGTCAACATCGGTCTCTGCCTGGTCGGCGTCATCATCGGTGAATTTCTCGCTGCCAAACAGGGACTCGGATATCTGATCATCTACGGCTCACAGGTATTCCAGATGGATATGGTTGTGATGAGTATTATTCTTTTATGTATTATGTCTGCGGCGCTATATCAAGGAGTAGGAATACTGGGAAAATTTCTACAGCAGCAATATCACCAGCATTAAAGCAATCTGTCCACTGCTTCACGTTTGCTGTTCTTAAGCGCCTGCATTTTTCCGCATCCTGTTCCCGCCGAAGCCTGTTTCCTGCCGCTTTTCTTTCCTGCATCTTGTAGAAAACTTGCAGGGAACAGACTTTACAGCTTCTGCTCCTTCTCCAGCTTCTCTGCTTCTTCCATCTCCTCTGCCGCCTCGACTGCCGTCTCCTCCGGAGTCTCGCTTTCAAGCGGAGCCGTACCGACCGCGATAAAGGTTCTCGCAGCCGCCAATGGCAGAAAGCCTACATAGGCGCTGTAGATGCCGAACTGACCGACCGCCCACGCTCCGAGTACCACGCCCAGGAAAAAGCTGATGACCGTATAGGTATAAAGAATTGCTTTTCTCTTAAATTCCTTATCCTTTGTCAGACCGTACTGCAGCCAGCCAAGCACTGACTGTTTGAAGTTGTTCGTCATAAAGATCGTCGCGCTGTTAAATCCGTCGGCACCGGAATAGACGCCCCACTGAAATGCAGATGCAAAGAAAATCGGATAAATTCCGACCAGCGCCGGTTCAAGCGGCAGCATCGATGCCAGTGCCAGCGCAGCCGCATCCACCCAGAGGGCAAGTTTCCGCATGTTTATCTTCGTAAAGTTCGTGAGCAGATATGCGGATGCCACGCCCAGTCCAAACAGCACCAGCGCAGCCAGACGCAGAAGGACGTTAAACCATTCCATCGATACCAGTTCCGCTCCCATCTCCATCAGGTTGCCTGTCTGAGCAGAGCCAAAGTTTCCGGCATGAAGCAAAATCGCATAGGCTCCGAGAAATCCCCCGACCAGGGATATATTCCAATGAAGGATCGCATCCAGGCGATCCCGAATCACTTTCTGTACCATACCATTACCGCCTTTCGCGGTTGATTGTATCGCGCGGCGGCTGGATCGTCAATGACAATTTACAAAAAATTACCATTTCTATCATAGACATTATCTATATAATGGCAAAAAAACAGCCCCTGCCACACGACAGGGACTGCCTTTTATATTAGACTCTAGGAGTTAAACTCTATAGCTAATAATATGTAACGATTCACATCCGATTATTTATCTTCTGCGATACGTTTTTTGTTGATGTCTTTCCACATCTCAACGTCTACACCCTTCCAGCAAAGCTTATCCGGGTTGTAGTACGGGTCTTTCTTTGCTTTCATCTGCTCTTCGTAGTCTTTGTACAGTGCAAATACCTTCGGAGACAGAAGCAGTACAACTAACATATTGATCCATGTAGATCCACCAAGTGCAAGGTCAGAAAGGTTCCAAGCCAGACCGGAATCGATATTGCCCCAGATGAAGATAAGGATAGGCATAACAATCTGCATAATTCTGATAACCACTTTACGGGTAGCTGCTTTATCATCGCCCTGGAACAGGTAAAGAACCGAAGTCTCGCCCTCGTAATAATAGCTGATTAAGCAGGTAAAGGAGAACAGAGCCAGCATGATAGCAATGAACAGAGGAGCAATACTTCCCATAACGGTGCTGCAGGCATTCTGAACGAAGATAACGCCATATGTTCCATCTGCTGCTAACTGAGCCATCTGATCGTGCATTGCACCGGTACCACCAACGTAACCAAACTGTGTATTGTAGCATCCGCTTAAGAGCATCATCAGACCAGAAGCGGTACATACGATAACGGTATCCAGCCAAACACCAGCTGCGTTTGCCATACCCTGTTTAACCGGGTGGCTGGTCTCTGCTGCTGCTGCGGTCGGCATGGACTCACCCATACCAGATGCAGATGAGAATGTGCCTCGTTTAACACCCTGCTGGATAGCGATACCAACGCCGCCGCCCAGAAGAGCTTCTTTGGAACCAAATGCACATTTAACAACGTCTACGATAACGCTCGGAATCTGACCTGCGTTTGCGATTAAGATAACAACTGTTGCAATCAGGTAAATACCTACCATCGGCGGAACCAGCATAGATGCTACAGAACTGATTCGTTTAACACCACCCATAACTACAACTGCCATAGCCAGTGCGATAACCAGAGCCGAAACCCACATCGGAATACCTAAAGCGTTTTTGAAGCCATCGCAGATTGTATAGGTAGCTGCTGCCGGCATGAATAATACAACGCCCAGTCCGAAGAATGCTGCGTAGAATGCACCATATGCTTTCCAGCCAAGACCTCTCTCAGCACAGTAAGCACCGCCGCTTCGATACTGACCATCGATACGGTTCTTATAAAGTACGGATAATGTACACTCAGTAAAGCAAACTGCAGAGTTTGTCATACCAGCGATGATCATCCAGAAGAGTGCGCCAGGACCGCCCATGTAAAGAGCTACGGCTACACCGGCTACGTTACCGGTACCAACACGCATCGCCATGGTCGTACAGAACGAAGCGAATGAAGAAATACCGGATTCAGACTCCGACTTGTCAATAATTCGGCTCCACATATCTTTGAAATGAACAAACTGGAAAAAGCCGAGACGGATTGTGAAGTATAAACCACTACCAACAATCAGAACTAACATTCCAACGCCCCAAATGGGTCCGTTCAACATACCGACAATGTTGTTAATTGCTTCCATATAAAGTTCCCCCTTTATTTGATGTAGTGCCGCGCGCTGGCTAAGCAAGTTTTTCAATTCGCTCAAAAAACTTCTTGCTTTTGAAAAAATTATATCACTAAAGTGAAATTTGTTCAACAAAATTATTTGAATTTATTATGCAGGATTTTCATGGCACAGCACCGAATCATGAATTCCTCTGTTTTTTTCATGAAATAAATTGCACTTCTTCGAGAATCAATTAGTATAAATGCACAAAATATCATGATATTTTGTCTACAACTGCGTCACTTTCCGTTAGACTCCCGTTCAGAATTTTGTCCATTTTCTTTCGGAGTTTCATGAATTTTGTTTACCATTTGTTTATTTTTTAACTTTTTGTGTATTTCATTTAAATGAAATTTTCATGTTGTATTTGAGATCCTGGGCGTATTTCTATCTTTTTCTCCCATTTCTTTCACGAATATGATATACTAGGGACACTTGGCAGAGCCATCGGAATGAATGTCCGCCGCACACGCACCCGTGTAATCCGCCCGGATATTTCGTATGAATCAGATTTGTATTCTACGTAATTCGTACAAATTTTCTCATCCTCCTTTGGTATCTGTCAGCTCTGTACATTTTATGAATCAGACCGAACGCTTATTACGAAAATGGAGGAAGTATTTTTTGGATCTCAAAGATATGCGGCTTTTTTTAGCCATTGCAGAAGAAAACAACCTGACGCGTGCCGCCCAGAAAAACGGTTACACGCAGTCGGCGGCAAGCCATATGCTGCGAAATATTGAAACGGAACTCGGATTTTCCCTGTTTTCACGCTCCCAGAGGGGACTTGCCCTGACACGGAATGGCGAGGCGCTGCTTCCCCCGATCCGGCGGACGCTGGCGGCGGCGGAATATTTTGATCAGACAGCCGCCTCCATCCGTGGCGTCCAGACCGGGCATATCCGGATCGGCGCTTATCTAAGCGCTTCCGTCCAGTGGCTGCCGCCTGCCCTCAAAAAGTTTCTCTCCGATTACCCGGATATGACCGTGGAAGTGCTGGAGGGATGTTCACAGGAGATTGAGGGGTGGCTGGAAAATGGCTCCATCGATTTCGGCATCGTTGGCCCCCACCCGGACGGAAAAATGGACTGGCTTCCCCTGAAAAAAGAACCATACCTGGCTGTCTGCGCGAACGATTCCCCTTATGCAGAATATGAGCGCTTTGACTTAAAAGATCTCCCCAAGGTTTCTTATATAGAAGAAAAAGGCGAAAATGACCTGCTGCGCCAGTTCCAGCAGCTCGGCATCACACCGCCAAAGCCGTCGTTTACCTCACAGAACACTTACTCCATGCTCGCGATGGTCAGCCACAACCTGGGTGTCTGCATCCTGCCGGAGCTGGTTGTCCGCGATATTTCTAAAAATGTTGTCCGACTGCCGCTCAATCCGCCGATGGAGCGCGTGCTCGGCGTCCGGATTCCGTCAGCAAAAAAAGCGTCCCCGGCTGCCAGCCTGCTGATCGCGCAGCTGCAGCGGACAGTGTTTGAGTTGGAAGGACCGCTTTTATAGTCAGATGCTTTTTAGAAACTTAAAATGAAAGTTTTGGGAAAAGAGGCGTCATTCGAATATGAATTTTCAATCAATGGAATATTTTGCCGCGGTTGCGAAAAACCGCAGCTTCACCAGGGCCGCCGATGCGCTGCATATTACCCAGCAGACGTTAAGCGCCCATATCGCCGGAATCGAGCGGGAGCTTGGATGTCCGCTCCTAATCCGTCACATCCCGCTGGAGCTTACCTATGCGGGGGAGGTATTTCTGCGCTATGCAACGGAATTTAATACAAAATATGACTGTATGCTTCACGAATTTGGCGATATTTTAAATAACCAGACAGGAAAACTGCGGATCGGCATCGCATTCACGCGCGGACACGCCATCATGCCGGAGCTGATCGCCGCCTTTCAAAAGGAATATCCCGGTGTGGATGTGGAACTCGTCGAATCTTCCAACGATGTGCTGCAAAAATACTTGCTGGACGGCACAATTGATCTGGCGATCGCCAATTTTTCAGTTCGCATTCCCGGCATCATTCTGCGGGATTTCTATGAGGAAGAGATGGTTCTCATCGTCTCCACTGCCCTGCTGCAGGACATTTACGGCAAACAGACCGAGAGCATTATCCAGGAAGTCAGCCGCCATCACCGCTACTCCCTTCTGGCTCCGTGTCCGTTTCTCCTAAACCGTGAACATGATCTGGTCGGACGCATCGGGCGGAATATCCTCGCGACAGACAACTTCGTCCCCTCGGTTCATGCCTGCTCTGACAACATCGCTACCCTGCTTGCCCTCTGCGCGATGGGAAAAGGTGCCTGCATCAGCCCGAAAAACCTCGCATTTTCTATTCTCAGTAAGGAACAGCTGGATACACTCCATGTCTTTACGCTCGGGGAAGAAGCGCGGTACCCGATCAAATTTGCGTGGCTGGAACAGAGCTATGAGTGGAATATGATTTCACGGTTTATTGAATCGTCGCTGAAATGCACTCAGTGACATACTCCCTCCACTTAGCTAATGCTGGAAGTGGGGGCTTCTCGTTCGATTGCCCTATTGGGCAAAGCATAGGCGAGCTATC